>JAVHRE010000432.1:0-9340 GCA_036171495.1 Bacteroidales bacterium | reverse complement strand
TAAGTAGTGTTTGCAAGAAAACATCAATTTACTCACATCTATTTTTATAGTTCGACAGGCTCACTACAAGTTTTTTAAGGTGTTCCCCGCAAAAGCGGGGCAGGCTGTGAGATCGCTTCGCTAAGTTCTGCATTATGCTCGTCTAAAAAACTAATCTTCTACGATAACAATTTTTTCAATTTCGTCATCCTGCCTAATTGTGTCAATAATTTCTAACCCTTTATAAACTTTTCCAAAACATGTGTGATGCCTGTCTAAATGGGCGGTGTTTTCTCTGCTATGGCAAATAAAAAATTGTGAGCCACCAGTGTCTTTACCAGCGTGAGCCATAGAAAGTACACCACGGTCGTGGTATTGATTATTTCCATTAAGTTCGCACTTAATTTTGTAACCGGGACCGCCTGTACCATCGCCTTTAGGACAGCCGCCTTGAATTACAAAATTTGGAATAACCCTATGAAAAGTTAATCCGTTGTAAAATCCTTTTTTTGCTAAATCGCAAAAGTTTTTAACGGTATTTGGTGCGTCTTTTTCGTAAAACTCAACGTACATAACACCTTTTTCGGTATGAATTTCTGCTTTTTTCATTTAAAATAAATTAAAATTATTGAATTGTAAATATAAAAAATACGGCATGATGGGCAAAAAGAATAATGTTTATTTTTCATACAAATTAAAATTTCAAACCAATTACAAGTACATCGTCGGTTTGTTTGCACATTCCTTTCCATTCGTTAAAAGCCATTTCGAGCATGTTGTTTTGTTGTTGTAGTGGGTAATTGCTAAAATTTTTAAGTAGTGATAAAAATTGTTCCGACATATATTTTTGATTATTAGCCCCTCCGAATTGGTCTTGAAATCCATCGCTGTATAAGTAAACTATTGATTCTGAAGATATTTCGATGTTGTAATTGGTAAAATTTTGTTCTTCTTTTTTGCTAAAAGTTCCTCCTATTGATGAAATATCACCGTTATAAACCTTTAGTTCTCCGTTTTGCGCAATAGCAATATTCTGATTAGCTCCTGAATATTCGAGAATGCGATTTTTTAAGTTGTACGAGCAAATTGATATGTCCATTCCATCGTCGTGCGAAGAATCGTGTTGGTGCATTGTTTCTAAAATTTTTCTATTCAATTTTTCGAGAATTAATGCTGGCGAGGGGTCGGGAATTTCTTCTATTATTCCATTAAGTAAAGTGTATCCTATCATGCTCATAAATGCACCGGCAACACCATGTCCGGTGCAATCGGCAAGTGCAATATAAACGTTTCCCTTTCTGTAATTAATCCAATAGAAATCGCCACTAACAATATCGCGTGGTTTAAAAAACACGAAAGAATCTTTAAAATAATTATTAAAAATATTGATGTGTGGAAGTATTGTTTCTTGAATTGTGCTTGCATAAATAAGGCTATCAGTAATTTGCTGATTTTTAGCAGCTAATTCACTATTAATAGAAGCAAGTTGTTCTAAGTTGGTGCCAATTTCTTCTTTTTGTTGTTCTATTTCTCTGTTTTGTTCTTTTAATAGTTTGTTGTTGTGTTGCTTAATGCGGTTTAAATAAAAAAGTAAAAATGCTAAAAGTAAAATAAGTACAAATCCTCCGAGCAAAAAATTACGAATTATTTTACTTTGTTGTTCTCTTTGTTTTAAAAGTTCAATTTCTTTTTCTTTGTTTCGCAGGTCGAACCGAATTTGCATACGTAAATTACGCTCGTTAGCTTCTTGGTTAAAAAGTGTATCTTTAATATCAATATAACGTCCTAAATAATAATAAGCATCGTTATAAAATTGTAAATTTTCGTTTGTTTTTGCCAGACTAAGATAGCAATCTCTACGGTCTTTATTAAACTCAAGCGAATCGGCTATTTTCAGCGCTTTTAAATAATAATCTCGTGCTTTAACATATTCTTTTTGTTCACGTAACAAATCGCCCAATTTCGAATAACATAATGATTGATATGCAAGTATTTTTAATTCAGAAGCAATTTGTAATGCTCTGTTATAAATAATATATGCCTGATAATAATTTTCTTTTTTTGTACTAATTGAGCCAATTCCCATAAGACTGTAAAACATTCCTTCTTTGTTTTTAATTTCTTCCTCAATTAAAAGACTTCTTTTATAATATTTGTAAGCTAAATTAAGGCTATCTAACGATTCGTATATTACACCTAATCTGTATAAATTATTAAGTATTTGATTATTGTGCCTAATGTTTTCGGCAATAGACAGCGATTGTTTAAAATAACTTATTGCTTGTTGTGTTTGATTTAATGAAAGATACACTATTCCAATATAATTTAATGTTGCCGAAACTCTAAAATTATCGTGCAAAAGTTCGGCTTTTTCCAATGCTTTTATATGACTTTCGAGCGCATTGTTAAATTCGCCTAAATCGTTTTTTATGGTGCCAATTAAGTTTTGAGCATCAATATAAGAAGCAAGACAATGAGATGTTTCGCTTAATTTAAGTGCCTTTAAGGCAAGTTCGTAAGCGTCTTTTGGCGAATTTCCTTTTAAACTATTTCCTGCTTTTAAATAAAAACAAGCTTTTGCTGAGTCGGAAATGTTTTGTGGAAAGTTTACGATAAGCGAATCGGCTATATCTAATCCAAAAGCACTTTGTTGAATAGCCAAAATTAAAATAACAAATATTGTTTTTTTTAATTTAAACATTGCTTGAATTAAAATTGTAAATATCCGAAAATTTTATTCCAATTACAAGAACATCATCAATTTGTTTATTTTTGCCTTTCCAGTTAATAAAATTATTTTCGATTTCTTTTTGTTGTTGAGCTACGGGTAGTTTATATATTGATGATAAAAATTTTTCAAATTGGTCGGTCATATACTTTTTGTTATCTGGCCCACCAAATTGGTCGTAATATCCATCGGAGAATAAAAACAATTGTGAATCAGGGTTGATTTCTATTTCCGTTTCATTATAAACCGCATTTTTTAATGCAGAAAATGCACCACCTATCGAAAAAACACTATAATCTACATTAGTTAAACTTGTTTTATCGCAAATAATTGCCATTTTACTAGTTGCCGAAACATTTAATTTTTTATTAGAAGTGTTAAAAGTACAAAAAACTATATCCATTCCATCATCTTGTGTGCTTTGTATTTCGTGCTGATGTAAAGCTGCAACTATACCCTGATTTAATTGTGTTAATACCTGCGAAGGTGTATAAATTTTCTTTTCACAAACTATTTCGTTAAGTAGTGTTGTTGCAATTAAAGACATAAATGCTCCTGGAACCCCATGACCAGTACAATCCACTAAGGCAACAATAAGTAGCGAATCATGCTCTCTCGTTACTATTGTAGTCCAATAAAAGTCGCCACTTACAATATCGCGTGGTTTAATAAACATAAAAGAATTTGTAAATGTTTTTTTAAACTCTTGCTGTGATGGTAAAAATGCGTCTTGAATTTTTTTAGCATATTCGATACTATTAGAGATTAGCCTGTTTTTTCTTTCTAATTCAATAAAGCTGTTTTCGAGTTCGAGGCTTTGCGCTTTAATTTTTTCTTCGGCTCGTTTTAGTTTTGTGATGTCGGAATCAATTGCCACTAAATTTTTAACATCTTGATATTCGTTTAATATTGGTGTTAGGGTGGTTTGAGTCCAATATATTTTGCCCGATTTTAATTTTACTTCTGTTTCATAAACAACAGTTTTTTTTTCGGAGATGCACTTTGCGATATGTTTTTTTATATTTGTATTATAAGATGAATTGTAAAGACTTTTTGATAAAATATCATCGAACTCGCCTTCGTATTTCTTTTTCAAACTTTGATTTACCCACAAAAAATTTGTGTTTTTATCCATTATAATAACCGTATTGTCGGTTTCGCTTGCGGCTATTGAGAGTTTTTCTAATTCGCTGTTAGCTTTTTCTAACAATTGCTTTTGTAAATGAATTTCGCTGTTTTGTTCTATTAGTTGTTTTTCAATTGATTTTAACTTTGTTATATCGGAATCAATGGCAATAATTTTAATTACGTTTCCATTTTTGTCTATTATTGGAGTAAGGGTTGTGTTAGTCCATAACTGTTCATTGTTTTTATTTGTTATGGTTGTTTCGTAAGAATATGGCATTTTATTTTTTACACAATCAGTAATTATTTGCTCAATGTTAGGATACTGACTATATCCAATTAAATTATTACCATATTTATTAATTAGTTCTTGTAAAGTATATCCGTATAAACGAATAAAGGCATCGTTAATCCATTCAAATTGCCCGAGAGAACCCATTATCATTACTGAATTGTCTATTTCGCGGGCAACAATAGATAGTTTTTCTAACTGAACGTTTATTTCGTTTAGTTGAATATTTTTTAGTTCTATTTCGGAGCTTTGTTTTTTAATTTGGGTGGTGCGACTTTGAACAATTTCTTCGAGTTTAATGTTTCTTGATTTTAGTTGTTTTCCGTAAATAATTGCAACAACAATAATCACAATAATCATTAAAATTCCATATATTGTATATGCCCACCAAGTCCGATACCAAGGTGGTAAAACTATAAATTTGCAAACAGTTTGCTGGCTTTCAAAGCCATAAATATTTTTTCCAATTACACGAAAATTATAAGTACCTTCGGGTAAAAAGTTGTAAGTAACATATTTTTCTTTTGTCCATCCCGACCATGTTTCGTCTAATCCTTCTAAATAATATTTGTACAAGTTATTTTCGCTTCCCTGAAAAAACAAAGCAGCATAATTTATTGATATAGAATTTTTAATAAATGGGATTTCTGTAATATGCGTTGTGTCGTTGCTTGCAAAAATTACTGAATCTTTGCCAATTGTTATTTTGTTTATATTTGTAATAAATTTAATGTTTTCGGTTTTTTTATTATTCAAATTAAATGAGTATAGTCCTTTAAAATTCGAAAACCACAAAAGATTATTTTCAATATCGGGATACAAAAAGAAAGCAATGCTACCTTGTCCGAATCCCGAAGAAATAATGTCGATTTTTGGCTCGCCTTTTCGGGATGTGATTTTTATTAACCCTTGCTTAGCTGTTAATGTATAACAAACAGAATCGTTTACATGTGTAGAAATATAATAATTAATTGAGTCATTTGTTCCTGGTATAATTGTTGGAAAAAGTGGGTCGCTATAAAAATGGTTGGGTTTACCGAAGGACGATTTTTGGGAAGAATAACGATAATAACCCTTGCCAGACGAAAGTACTGACAAATAATTATTGTTTTTAATAATTGCAGGAGAAATTTCGTTTGGGATTCCTTTTGATGAATCGTAAGTTGAAATTGTTGGTCTAAAAATGTCGGTATTATTATAAGTAAGTTTTAAAATATCGTTATTGTTACCGTTGAGCCACAATGTTCCGTCTTTTTCTTCATAAATATATCTTACCTCGTGGTCTATTCCTTTAATTCGTCCCGAATAATTCCAGTTATTATTTACTTTAGTAAATACAACTAACCCGTTTGAGCTATTGGTATATAGAATATTGGGATACTTTTTAGAATGAAGTAAAGTATATGAAAACTCCATTTTTTTAACTGCTGTTACTTTTTCGCCATCAATTTTAAAAAGTCCATATTTTGTGGCTGCAAATAGCTCTCCATCAATGGTATCTAACATCATAAAGCTGTTGTAATCTTTTGTGATTCTTTTAAATTGATAGTATGATGAGTTTTGTTTAGAAAGAACACGATTAAAAGTCAGCATATAAAGTCCTTCGAGTGTACCAACATAAAATTTTCCTTTAAAGTTCATAATACAAACAGGAATGCCTTGATAGCCCGATTCTTCACCAAAATAATTCATAGGACTATTCATTTCGATATATGCAATTCCATTATTTAGGGCAAGCCATAAGTTATTTTCGCGGTCGTTAAAAATAAAATTAACATTATTTACGGGTAATCCTGTTTGTTTATTAAAAACTCTTTTTATGTGTCCTTTATTATCAATAATGAGCAT
Source organism: Bacteroidales bacterium (assembly GCA_036171495.1). Lineage (GTDB taxonomy): Bacteria > Bacteroidota > Bacteroidia > Bacteroidales > GWA2-32-17 > GWA2-32-17. Next base: position 3,368 of record JAVHRE010000432.1, on the reverse strand, counting down.
ACCCCCAATGGTAGAGCCAAGTGCATAACTTCCATCTTTTAATATGGTGCCATGATATATATTATTTGTTGTAAAAAAGTTGTCGGCTTCGGTTTTAAAAGGTGTATAAACAGAATCGAATGGTAATTTGTGGTTTTTTAAATTATTGATATTTACAAGATAAAGACCATTTTGTTTAGTTGCAATAATTGCACGTTCTTTATCGTAAGGGGCAAACATATATATTGGCTTATCGGCAAAATATTTTCCATTAGAAACCATATAAATGCTGTTGTTTCTGAACTCCATAAGTCCAATACCAGTTTGCCGCAAATAAATATGTTCGTTATAATTAAATGCAAATCTAAAGTCGGTTTCGGGGCGAATAACTTTTAATAATGAATCGTTTTGATAAATATAAATACCACGAAAAGCAAAAAAGACAGTTTTATTGCCAGTTTGATGAATGCTTAAAACCGAAATGTAATTTTTATATTTTTCGGGAAGATTTTTTGACAACGAAACCCAAGTATTTTTACCGCTTGAATTGGGTTCTAAATATCCAAAATCATTATCACCGCCGGCATAAATTCTTCTGCCATTACCTTGGGTAAAGCATCTTACATTTGAATTAGTTAAACGTGTCCATAAAACGCCATCGTATTCTAAAATGCCGTCGTTATTACCAAAATAAAGCATTCCACGGCTATCCTGAAAGACAGACCAATTTTGTGAGTGAGCATTATATTCTTCGGCTGAATAATATTTTATGCGTTTTGAGCCGAGTTCAGAAAAATTCTGAGCAAAAGATTGCTCAAATTGTACAACCAAAAAAAGTATTATTACTTTTATGTTGATAGTACAGAGTTTCATGTTGTTTAATTAAATAAATAGAACACAAAAATAAATTAATTATCTAATATTATTTTAAAAATAATAAATTATTGCATCAAATAGTAAGAGATTGTACTGAACATAATAGGTTTTCTTTTATAATTTAAATTTATAGGGTATTTCTAAAAACTGTTTCGTCATTCCGAACTTGTTTCGGAATCTCTGTTTTAAGAGAGAAAGGAGATGCTGATTCCGCCTTATGCGGGACAGCATGACGGTTTGTGTAGTTTTTAGAGATGCCTATATGTAATTAGTAAAACTGTTCTAAAGAAACTTAATACCAAGAATAGAAATATCATCGAAAAAAGATTTTCTTCCTTTAAAAATATTAAGGCGTTGCATAATTTTCCAAATAGCAGAATCCATATTTTCTTCGCTTCCAATATATCTTTCAATTTCTGATGTTCCAAACTCTATATTATTATCGTTTTCCATTTCAACTAACCCATCTGTACATAATAGAAGTTTAGAATTTGGGGTTACATCTATTGTGCCTACTGTTATTTTAGGAATTTCGGGTAACATTCCTAAACCTGTACAGCCTTCTTTTAAATAGCTGATTTCTTTTTTTTCGGATAAAAATAAAGGTGGAATATGTCCGGCATTAATATAATACAACTTACGTGAAAGAGTATTGTACTTAACCAAAAATACTGTTATAAATTTTTCTCCATTTGTATTTGTTATAACAATATTATTCAGCCTTGTTGCCAGTTCGCTTAGAGCAATTTGTGAGGTAAAAAGTGCTCTTAAACTTGCTTGAAAATTCGACATAATAAGTGCAGCGGACATTCCTTTTCCGGAAACATCTGCAATACAAAATCCATATTCTGTTTCGCTAAGTTTAAAGCAATCGTAATAATCGCCACCCACCTCGTAATGAGGCTGGTAATATGCAGCGACATAAAGAAATTCGTTTTTTGGCAGCAGGTCGGGATTGGGAATTAAATTGGTTTGCATTTTGCTTGCTAATTCCATTTCTTTACGAATAATTTCCTGATTTATATGTTCGTTATATAGTCGTTTATTTTCTATTGCAACAATAATAATGTTTGTAAGAGTTTGAAAAAAATGCAAGTGTTTAATAACAGGACTAATACCATCGCGTTCTTCATCAATATCACCCAAAAGGACATAAGCCAATGGCATTGCTTTATGAAATACTGGAATAACAACATCAAATTTAGCAAGTTTACGATGCTCCATTGTTGTAAGATTTGTTATTTCGCGAAAAGAAAGTAAATCGTTTTCGACATTTATTTGTTTATACGAATCGTCTTTAATGCCCGATGCAATAATACATTGCCAGGTTTTGTTATAGCTATAAAGCACTACCTTTCCAATTCCTAAATCTTCGCGAATAATTTTTTCATAACGTTTTAACAATCCATCTGTTGACAAGTTTTCGTTAATAGCTTGAGTAATGCTTAAAAGAGAATCTAACTTAAAATTAGATAATTGCAATCGTTTAACAGATGCTTTTTCGGTCATAATTTTTCGGTTAAAATTTTAATTAAAACAGGGATTTGTTTTAGGTATGCTATTTCTTTCATTTTTTCGCGAGCTTCGGTTGCAGGTGAACCGAAATAAGTTTTTTCACCTTCGAGCGATTTAGAAACTCCCGATTGTCCCAAAACTACAGCTCCTTTACCAATTGTTATATCTTTTTGTATGCCAACCTGTCCCCAAAGTATTACCTCATCTTCAATAGTAACCCCTGAAGCAACACCAACTTGCGACGCAAACATACAATTGCGACCAATAGTTGTATCGTATCCAATTTGAATAAGATTATCGAGTTTTGTTCCTTCGCCAATAATTGTATTTGAGCTAACTCCTCTATCTATAGTGCAATTTGCACCAATTTCAACAGAATCTTTAATTATTACATTTCCGCACGACTCAAGTTTTTCTAACAGAGCTTCTTTTCTTTTATAATAAAAAGCATCGGCACCAATAACAGTATTTGAATGAATTATCACATTATTTCCAATTTCACAATTTTGATAAATACTAACATTTGAGTGAATAATGCAATGAGCGCCAATAATAACATTATTACCAATAAAAACATTCGGTTGAATTATTGTGTTTAAACCAATTTTAGCAGTTGGACTAATAGCTTGTTGACTTTGTGTAAAACTTAAAAATTGTTTTACAAAACGATTATAATCGCGGAACGGGTCTTCGGAAAAAATTAAATTTTTACTATTTGTGTTTTCAGGTTTGGTATTAATTATTATAGCATTTGCAGAGCTAAAAAGAGTTTGCTCATAATGCTTTGAACTATCGGCAAAGGTTAAGTCGCCTTTTTCGATATTATGAATTTCGTTTACACCTGTAATAAGTGCGTTTTCGTCGCCAATAAATGTTGTTCCCAAAAAACTTGCTATTTCGCTAATTTTATATGGTCTGGGAAGTTTCATGTGTTAATGTTTTATTAATTAGTTCATATTTAAAGATTTGACAACTTTTTAAAAGTTGTCAAATCTATT
>JAVHRE010000431.1:0-1820 GCA_036171495.1 Bacteroidales bacterium | reverse complement strand
TTTTTAAAATGTTAACACTCGCAATGACGTACTATTCGGAGCGTCATTGCGAGGAACGAAGCAATCCCTATACTTATTTAACAATGCCATTTTTAGAAGTCCCCTTTAATTTGTTCAAATTTTTTTATCAATTAAATAATGATTCCTATCGGCAGAGTTGCGACTAACAAGTTCGGCTAAAAATCCCGAAAGAAATAATTGAACACCGAGAATAACAGCTACCAATGAAATATAAAATAATGGTTGTTCTGTAACATTTCTATAAGGCAAATTGTTAACTGCCCTGTATATTTTTTCGGAAATCAAGAATATAGAAACGCCACCACCTAGAACAAACATTATTGCACCCCAAACACCAAAAAAGTGCATTGGTCGTTTTCCAAACCGTGTGATAAATGTTACGGAAAGTAAATCGAGCGGACCGCGAATAAAACGTTCTAAGCCGAATTTAGATTTCCCATATTTACGTTCCTGATGGGATACTATTTTTTCGCCAATTTTTTTATACCCAGCCCACTTTGCCAGCACAGGAATATAACGGTGCATTTCGCCATAAACTTCAACGCTTTTTATTACGTTCTTTTTGTATGCTTTAAGTCCACAGTTCATATCGTGAAGTTTAATTCCGCTAATTTTTCGGACAGTATAATTATAGAGTTTGCTCGGTAAATTTTTTGTTAAAACCGGGTCGTGGCGATTCTTTTTCCATCCCGAAACAATATCATAATTATCTTTAATAATCATGTTATAAAGTTCGGGAATTTCGTCAGGACTATCTTGTAAGTCTGCGTCCATTGTTATAACAACATCGCCTTGTGCTGCTTCAAATCCGCAATATAATCCAGCAGATTTACCATAATTACGGCGAAATTTAATTGCTTTTATTTCAGTGTTTTGAGATGATAATTTTTCTATAACTTCCCATGAATTATCGTTGCTGCCATCGTCAACAAAAATCATTTCGAACGAAAATTTATGCTCAAGCATAACTTTTTTGAGCCACTCGAAAAGTTCGGGTAACGATTCGGCTTCATTATATAAAGGTATTACAACCGAAATATCCATCTTATTTGTTTTCTTCGTTATTTTCTTTTTCAATTTCTGCCATTGCGGCATCGTAACTATTGGTTTTTTTACGAATAAATGATGAGGTAATTAACGAAAAAAGAAATCCCCAAAAAGTGTATGATAATATCGTACCTATAGCAATTGTGAATGGTGTTGTAAATTTTTTAGCCATTTCTAACGACATTTCAACCTGATCGTCGGGTAAACCTTGGCTGTACATTTTATCTTCTATTATTGAATACATTTTATCCATGGTATCAGTATCAATAAACTTTAAAAAAAGAAACATATAGAAAGCAACAATAATAGACGCAAAAAAACTTATTGCTGTTCCAGTTCCGAGAGCACGACCGTAAGTAATATTGCCATTTTGAATATTGTTTTTATAGTGCTTTGTTCCAACAATAATTACAAAAATTAGTACAATGTATATAAAGATTGTTACAAAAATATTTTCCTGAATATTTAAAAAGTAAAGTAAAACAGAAACAATTATTATAGCAAATCCACCAATTGCTCCGAAATTCATATTGTTTTTCCAAAAAACAGCACGTTGCTCAGTCATAACATCAATATATTATAAAATTAAAAACAAAGGTATTATTTTTTTTCAAAATTTTTTTAATTCGCAAATTATAACTAACTTTGTGTGGGGTAAGTCTTATACGACCAGCTCCCTTTGAACTCCCCCAGATCTGGAAGGAAGCAAGGGTAAAAGGTTGTAGCGGTGCGATATAAGTAGCTTACCCTAT
>JAVHRE010000430.1:0-1821 GCA_036171495.1 Bacteroidales bacterium | reverse complement strand
ACATTGTACTAATTAATATATCCAAATTTTTTCAAAAGCAACGCGTTGTCTCTCCAGTTTTTTTGAACCTTTACAAACAATTGTAAAAAAACTTTTTTACCAAGAAATACTTCAATGTCTTTTCTAGCATCTGTTCCAAGTCGTTTAATAGCTTTGCCTCCCGCACCTATTATAATGCTTTTTTGTGAATTTCTAACTACATATATTAATGCCGAAATACGAATAATATTTTCATCTTCTTTAAATTCATCAACATCAATTTCAACGCAATATGGAATTTCTTTTTGATAAAGTAAAAGAGCTTTTTCGCGAATAATTTCGCTTATAAAGAAACGCTGACTGCGGTCGGTTAGTGTATCTTTATCGTAATAAGGTGGACTTTCGGGCAAAAGCTCTACAATTAATGATGTTAATGAATTAATGTTAAAGTTTCGTAATGCACTTATTGCAAGTTGTTTAGCGTTTTGAAAAATTGTTGCCCATTTTTTGAGATTTTTTTCGACAGTTTCCTGATTTGATAAATCAATTTTATTTAAAACTAAAATTATGGGGATTTTTGTTGAAAGTAAATCTGTGGGAATATTTTTTATGTCCGGTTCTTCAGAAGCATCTGCCAAAAAAATAAGAATATCGGCATCTTTGTATGCTTCTTCAACAAAAGACATCATACATTCCTGCATTTTATAGCTTGGCTCAATAATTCCCGGAGTATCCGAAAAAATTATTTGATAATTGTTACCATTTAATATGCTTATAATTCTGTGTCGTGTTGTTTGTGCTTTTGGCGTTACTATACTAAGTTTTTCACCAACCAATGCATTCATCAAAGTTGATTTACCAGCATTTGGCTTACCAATAATATTTACAAAACCAGCTTTGTGCATTTTTTATAATTTGTACAAAGATAAGATTATAATTATCAAATCTGTTTAAGACTTAATGGCTAAAAACAAATTGGAACAGTTACTTTTGCGTTGAAGTAAAGAGGATAAAACTAAAAAGAGATTTCAATAAATACTCTATTTACAGAACCATTTTGATCAACACTTTTCACAGTTATTTTTAATGGAGATTTTAGTTTTTTATAAAATATTTTAGAGTGAATCATTTTAACATAACCCAAAGGTTTATCTCCTTTAAAAATTTTTACAGCAAAAGAATCTTTAGGGTTATCGTTTTCAAGTTTATAAGATAATTTGTCACCTGATTTTAAAGTACCTGATTCCACTTTAGCGTGTGATAATCCACAAATTTCGCTTATAAAACATAATTTTTTAGTAGGATGAAAGTCTGCTAAGAACTCGAAATTATCGGTCGAAAGCATTCCTTGAGTATATGATAACAAATAGTATTTATCGTCTTGAAATTTAGGATCAATAGCCCAAAAATCGAGATATTTTTTAATATCTGGTCTTTCAGTCTTTATTAATCGTTGACCAAAAATCTCTAATACATTTTCAGAATACACTTTAGTTGTATCAGGAAAATCAGTGTAAGGCGTAAAACCTTCTTTTTGGGCTTCAATAACTCCTTCTTGCAAATAAGAAAATCGAACTCCATTTGTAGCATTTTTTTTAATAATACCTACAATTTTTCTTCGGCTTCCTTTTCCTTTTCGCCATGATAAATATATGGAACCTATTGCTTTCACTTTATTAATTCTGTTAAATTTTGAACCCTCAAAGTTATTAATTTAATCACTAATTCTTTCCTTTTAATAGGAAGTTTATTTGACGCTAAATTTTCAGGCAGATTAATGTCTATATTCTTAACTATATTTTTTATTTCATTTTCATCATAATTACTTTTAACTTTTCGAAT
>JAVHRE010000429.1:0-1822 GCA_036171495.1 Bacteroidales bacterium | reverse complement strand
AACAATGAAACAATAAAACAATGAAACCAATTCCAATTAAAAAAATCCAACTCTTAATTCGCATTATGAATATATAATGTCAAATGCAGTTGCTCTTTGTTATTTGAAGCAAATGTTTTTAGAACTTATCAATATCAAGTTTTTGTTCAGGTGAATTATTTGGATTCAGCCTTATTCCGATTGCAAGAGTATTAATTTTTTGATGATTTTCACGAATTATTGATTCAAATATTTGACGATAATTCTTTTTCATGTTTCGGGTATTTTTTGGATTTACAATATCTTGAATGCTATCTTCAAAATCGAAACAATAAGTTAATGAACCATTGTTGGTCTTTATAAAATTATCTAACAGTAAATCTAAATGATAATTAATGAATTGATAAATTTCCATTTCGTTTAAAATAATTTGTTACAACTAAATCCGCAATAAAACAACAAATCAAATACAACTTTTTGATTAAGCAAATTTATTAAAAAAATTCATTTGGTGTTGAAAAGTTTGATTTTATAAATTCATGTTAAATAACATGAAATATTTGTTAGCTGATATATAGTAGAATATCAAAATTTAACATGCAATCTTATTTTAAATATTTATTTAATTCTAAAAAATAATTATGTTTGCAAACAAAATTATTAATGTTTAATAACATTAGTTATAAGTTAAGGAGTTGATTTAAAAAGGATAATAATAAATTTTAAGTTAAATATAAATTAATTAATATGCCGGTTCAAGTAAAACGATTATTAATGGCTTTCGCTCTTTTTTTTATGGTTTTTTTTATTCTCGTATATTTTCTATTCCCTAAATCGTGGGGAGATTTAGGACCTTATCGGTCTTTAGCATTAAAAGAAATTGCCGATAAAGAACCAAAATATGTTGATATGGAGTCGTGTACAATGTGTCACGATTCTATTGCTAATTTAAAAAATGCTGGTGAACATAAATCAATAAATTGTCAAACATGTCACGGAGTTGGTTACAAACATGTGAATGAACCTGAAAAAAACAAAATGGATAAACCAAAAGGTCGTGAATTTTGTGCTATATGTCACGCTTTAAACTTAGCACGTCCTAAAAACATCATTAAACAAGTTGATATTATTGAGCATAATAAAGGAGAAGAATGTACAAGTTGTCATAATCCACATAAACCATGGCTATAGATAAAAATAATTATTCGAGAAGAGATTTCTTTAAGAAGTCAGGAGCAATTGCAGGTGGTGTTTTGTTTGCCTCTATTTTAAGTCCTTTTAAACCAGTATATGCTGTTGACGAACCAAAAGGTAGAGGTAAATGGTACGGAATAGGTATTGATATTGAAAAGTGTATTGGATGTGCAAGTTGTGCAAGAGCCTGTAAAAATGAAAACGATGTTCCTAAAGAACCGTTTTTCTTTCGCAATTGGGTTGAACAATATACAATTACAAATGATGGTGAAATAAAAGTTTCATCTCCTAATGGCGGTATTGATGGTTTTAAGCAAATATTACCCGAAAAGGATATTTATAAAACTTTTTTTGTTCCAAAAATGTGCAATCATTGTTCAAAATCTCCTTGTACTCAAGTTTGTCCTGTTGGTGCATCTTTTGAAACTAATGATGGACTTGCATTAGTTGACCAGAGTTATTGTATAGGTTGCGGATATTGTGTTCAGGCTTGTCCTTATGGTTGTCGTTATATTCATCCTATAAAGCATGTTGTTGATAAATGTACATTATGCTATCATCGTCTTCAAAAAGGACTTGAGCCTGCTTGCATGCTCGCTTGTCCTACAGGAGCAAGAATGTGTGGCGATTTACATGATAAAAATAGTTC
>JAVHRE010000428.1:0-9465 GCA_036171495.1 Bacteroidales bacterium | reverse complement strand
TCAAAATTTTCTTTTGCACAGCAAAACAAAGTAAATCCCGATGGATATAATGTTTTTTATTATGATAATGGAAAAGTTTCAAGCGAAGGTAATATGCGTAGCGGAAAGCCCGATGGATTCTGGAAAACATACTACCCCAACGGCAATGTGAAATCTGCTGGTGAGCGTTTAAATTTTGAACTCGACAGTTTATGGGTATTTTTTAATGAAGCTCAGGACACAACTGTAAAAATTAATTATAAAAACAGCAAAAAAAACGGTTATTTATACTCTTACGAATACGGAATTAAAGCTCAGATAAAAACAGGTGGATTAATTTCAAAAGAGCTATATTTAAATGATATAAAACAAGGCTTATCGTATTATTACGAAAATAATTATTTATATAAAACAGTAAATTTTAAAGATGGTAAAAAACAAGGCTTATCAAAAGAATTTGCTCAAAATGGGAGAATAATTGCAATAACAGAATATAACAACGATTATATTATTAATCGCGAAAGAATTAATAACATTGATAAACAAGGATTAAAACAAGGTGTTTGGAAAACATTTCACCCAAACGATAAAATTGCAATCGAAGCAACGTATTTAAACGATACATTAAACGGATTTTATAAGGAATTTGATATGCAGGGGAAACTTTTAAAAATCGAAAAATATCAAACAGGACAATTACTTAGCGACAGTTTAAATATTGAAGCTAATCCGGTTAAATGGGTCGAAGATTTTTATGACAATGGTAAAGTAAAATTTAGAGGAGGCTACATTAATGGTGTTCCAGTTGGTTTACATAAAGAATATCCTCGTGATGGAATGGTAATTATTGCAAAAGAATACGACGAAAATGGTATTTTTTCGGGCAATGGAGTTGTTGATGAAAACGATAAAAAACAAGGCATTTGGAAATATTATTACGAAAGTGGCGAAGTTAAAGCTCAAGGCGCTTATAAAGATAATTTAAAAACCGGCGAATGGATTTTTTATTACGAAGATGGCAAAATAGAACAACGTGGAAAATACAATAACGACAAACCATCGGGACAATGGACTTGGTTTTATACTAATGGTAACAAATGGCGCGAAGAAAATCTTATAAAAGGTATTGAAGATGGTTCGTTTAGCGAATATGACAAAAATGAGAAAGTGATTTTAAAAGGCGAATATGTTGATGGTGAACGCGAAGGAACATGGAGTTATAACAATGGCGATTTTACAGAAGAAGGCAATTATCAAGACGGGTTACAAAATGGATTATGGAAAGGTTGGTTTTCGAACGGAAAATTAAATTACGAAGTAAATTATGTTCAGGGTGTTCCCGATGGAAAATACAAGTTGTATTACGAAAACGGATATATTCGTGAAGAAGGATATTACTCTATGGGTAGCCACGAAAAAAACTGGAACAAATATGATATGCTTGGAACTCTTTACTTAACAATTACTTATAAAAACGATAAGGAATTTAAACTTAATGGGGTAAAAATAAAGCTACCAAAAGGGTCGTACGAATAATTAATACTGTGAGATTATTTTTTGCTTTTTCATTTTTTGTGATATTTTTTCAATTATCAGTTAATGCTCAACTTATTGATTCTATTGGCGAAGCATTAAAGCACAAGCCCAAATTATCTTTTAGGTTTGATAATCGCTACTCTTTTACTGCAACAACACCATCAAAAATTATTGCTTTTAAGCTTGGTGCAGAATTTAACGAAAAATTTAAAGTTGGAGGTGGTTATAACATTTTAATATCTAAACTTATAAAACCAGTTTACATTGAAAGCGGTGGAGTAATTAAAGATACTGTAACATCAACATTAAAAATGGGATATATGAGTTATTATGCCGAATATGTGTTTTTTAAAAATAAACGTTGGGAGTTTAGTATTCCTATTCAGTTGGGTTTTGGCAATACTCATTACGAGTATCATTACGGTGGAATTAAGTTTAAAAACAACTGGAGTGTTATAATAAATTACGAAGCAAGTGTTACGGGACAATATAAAATTATTAAATGGCTCGGAATTGGTGCAGGATTGGGTTATCAACTTATGCTAAAAGATAATCCCCATATTAACGAAAATTTTAATACTCCAATATATGTTATTAAATTAAAAATATTTATTGGTGATATTTATAAATCTGTTTTTCCACCAAAAACCACGAAGAAGTAAAATAATGAAAAAGTTAGAAGTTTGAAGTGAAAAGTTCATTGTTTTAACTTCTCACTTTTCACTTTGTCCATTGTTTTATTCTCTCTTTTGTTGAATTCGGCTAACCCTTTATCGAGAAATTCGATAAACGCATCAATATTCAAATTGTATGCTCGTGGTGAAACTAATATTTCGCCATTTGTGTCAAGTAAAACATAATAAGGTTGTGCATTAACACTATATTTTGAAATTTGTAAATCGGCATTTTTCTTACCAATACTTGATTTTATTTTCCCATCATATTTTGATGTAATCCATTCTTCTTTAGGCAATTCTATTTTGTCGTCAACATAAAGTGCCATAACAATGTAATTGTTGTTTAAACGTTTGAGAACTCTTGGGTCCGACCACACGTTTGCTTCCATTTGACGACAATTAACGCAACCGTGCCCTGTAAAATCTATAAATATTGGTTTGTTTAATTTTTTTGCACAAGCAAGTCCTTGTTCATAATCGAAATATCCTTCGAGTCCGTGTGGCAAATGAAGAAACTCGCTATATTTAGGTTTTTCGCATAAATTTTTATGTTCGGAAAGGTTACCAGAACCTGCATTTTCTCTTATAATTCGTGTAAAATCGAAATCAAGACTGCTTTGTGGTGGCATATATCCCGATAAAACTTTTAAAGGAGCACCAAACATTCCTGGTATCATGTATGTAACAAAAGAAAATGTAACAATTGCCATAAGTAAACGCGGAACGCCAATATATTTTAATTCACTATCGTGAGCAAATTTTAATTTGCCGAGCAAGTAAAATCCCATTAATGCAAAAATAACAATCCACAAAGCAAGATAAACTTCCCTGTCTAATATTCCCCAATGATATGTTTGGTCGGCAATGCTCAAAAATTTTAAACCTAATGCAAGTTCTAAAAATCCTAAAACAATTTTAACTGAGTTAAGCCATCCACCCGATTTTGGTAATCTGTTTAATAATGATGGGAAAAATGCAAATGTTGCAAAAGGCAATGCAAAAGCTAATGAGAAACCGAACATCCCAACAATTGGTTCTAAAATTTGTCCACCTGCAGATTTAACAAGAATTGCACCTACAATTGGACCGGTACACGAAAATGAAACCAAAACTAAAGTAAAAGCCATAAAAAATGAACCTAATATACCACCCTTCTCCGATTTTTTATCAGCTTTATTTACGAGCCACGAAGGAAGAGTAATCTCGAACATTCCAAAAAACGATGCTGCAAAAACAACAAAAATTAAAAAGAAAAATATATTTGGTAACCAATGTGTGCTTAAAAAATTAGCGAAATTTGCTCCTAAAGTAACAGATACAATTGTCCCGATAATAGTGTATATCAATATAATAGAAACTCCATATACAATTGCCTGAAATTTTGCTCTATGTTTATTTTCGGAATTATTTATAAAAAATGAAACAGTCATTGGAATCATCGGGAAAACACAAGGGGTAAAAATTGCAGCCAATCCGGCTAAAAATGAAAAAACAAATAAGAGCCATAATGAATCATTAGTTCCTGGAAATGTGCTGTCAATAATCGTGTTTTTTGATATTGTTGTTGTAGAAGCAGTTGAGTTTGTATCGTTATTTAATATCTGACTGCTATTAATTGTATCTGATGTTATATTATTTGTTGTTATTGCTAAAGGTAAATCTATTTTAAAAGAAAAATCAGGATTTTCCATTACGCACATTCCATCTAACAAACATGCTTGATATTCAATCGAACCCTTAATAACAAATGATTTGTTTGATGATATTTTTATGCGTTGTTTAAAAGTTCCGGTATGCTCATAAAAAGAACGATTTGCCAACATCAAACTATCATATTCTTTTTTTGGTTTTGGAAATTCCGTAACCGTACCAATAATTTTATAATCATTAGATTTTTCAAAAGTTATTGTTAATGGATTTAATTCGTCTATTAAAGTATAAAAATGCCAATCTTTTTCTGAAGTGCCATTAAATAATAAATCAACTTCGCTATCCGAAATTTTTGTAATTGAGTATTTCCACGAAACATGTTTTTTTATGTTTTGCGGATACGCATTATTAATAAACACGAACAACAATATGTACGAAACTAATATTGATAAAATAAATTTATTATTCATATTGTTAAATTATTAACTTCTGTTTATGCAAAGATAGAAATTATTAAAATAAGGCTAAATAATATTTTGATGTGTTGGACATAAATAGTTCTTAACTTTGAGATAAAAAAGCTGTAACTACTCACCCGATTAATATATTGAAAATAAACGCTCAAATCGTTAAATTGTAAATGCTTAATTATAAATGGCAAATTAATTTAGCATTAACAATTAACAATTCAGCATTAACAATTAACTTTTTTAAACATTGAACAATTATATTTAAAACAATACGGGTGAGTAGTTACAAAAAGCTATGACAGAAAAAAATTATACACATAGCTTTTGAGATTAGTAATACCAAAAAAAATAGCAGATAACCCTGAGTTCTAACGAAGAGTTATTTATGACCGGAGAGATTCTTCATTGTTGTTCAGAATGACAAAATTCGAGGTTTTGAAACAGAATTTATTTCTTTAAAATCAGCTTTTTAACTATTATGTTATTCCCCGCTTTTATTTTGAGCAGATAACTACCCTCTGCAAAATTTTGAGGTACCGAAACTTTATAATTATAACTACCTTTTTGGCAATTCGGCTTGTTAATCAATTCTTTTGATTCTGCTCCTGTTATAGAAATTAATTCAGCTGCAATATCTACATTTTGCGACAACTCAAAGTTTACATTTATAAAATGTGAAGCAGGATTTGGGAATATATTCATCGAAATAATTCCGGAATTTATTAGAGGATTTGAAAAACCTGTTGCAGTATCAATAAAAATACCGCCTGTTGAACTTGTATCAAATATAAAATTGAGGTTATTTAAAAGTGTGTCTGTAGGGTTAATTGTTAAATTTACATAAGTTGATAAAATCGGGTATCCTGGAATATCAACTAACAAATGATAACCAAATCCTTCAGCAATATTTGTTAATAAATAATTTCCATTAATGTCAGTAATTGCCGATTGTATAGGAACATCATTTGGCTCTTGTTCAATTAATATTTCGGCACCCGGTACTGGTTCACCTGCTGCTTTGGTATTTTTAAATCCTGTATAATTACCATAAACAATTGTACCACTTAAATCACAATTTCCGGGAGGTGATGAAACAAACTCATACATTGTTATTGGTAAAGTAATATTATCGTTACAAGCTAAAATAATTGTATCGGCATCTGTCCATAAAAAATGATTATTATAATATGTGTTCATCAAATTTGGGTAGGCTGACGGGTTTGTTAATGTAACACCAATATGATAATTACCCGGCATTAAATTATTAAAATTATAACCAGTAACTGTAATTGTTTGCGAAGCAATTGAATCGAATTGCCCACCGCCGCTTGTTGATTCTTTAAATAAATTTACAGTTCCATCACCGGCAGGAAGAAAACCACCAGAATAAGATACAGTTCCGTTTAATGTTGCAGGACTTGAAGATTGATTTACAACATAAGAACTTGTATAAGTACAACCGTTTGCATCAGCAACAGTTAAAGAATAAGTTCCCGAATTTAATCCAGAAATAATATCAAGATTCGCAAGATTACTCCATAAATAAGTATAAAGAGGTGTTCCTCCACTTACTGTTATTCCTATTTGCCCATCATTATTAAGGCATGTTGCATCAGTAATATTTGTGGTAGCTGAAATAGCGGCAGGTTGGGTAATTGTTACAAGAGTTTGTGGCGAAGTACAATTGTTAAGCGAAACAATAAGTCCAACAGTTTGAGTTCCGATAGTTGACCAAAAAGCAGAATGTGGACCTATACCAGTTCCAGGAATAGCAGTAGCACTATTCCATGCCCATGTATAAAGGCAAAGCCCATTTCCGGTTCCTGTATAAGTAACCATAGAAGCATCTCCAAAACAAGAAATAGGTGACATTGTAAAATCTGAAGTAGGTGTTTGTGTTAGTTGTACTATTACAGTATCTTGGTCAATACAACCATTATTATTTCCTGTCCAAACTAAAGTGTAAACACCTGTATTGCCTACTGTAATTGTAGCATTAGGACTATTTTCAGATGGTGAAAAATTAATGCTTCCTCCTGATGCTACTGTCCATGTTCCAACTCCAACACTTTGTGTTGCATTCATAACATTTGAAAGTTGGCAAACAGCAACATCGGGTCCTGCGTTAGCATTGGGCATAGGTATTACAGTTACAACTACTTGGTCGGTATTAGTACAACCATTAACATCGGTTCCAGTAACTGAATATGTTGATGTTACTAAAGGAGTAAAAGGAGTTCCATTAATTACTCCGTTATCCCATATATACGAAATTGCACCACTGCCAGTTAAAACCTCAGATGTACCTGCACAAACTGACTGGTCAGCACCTGCATTTACAACTGGTGCTGGCATAATAGTGATTATAATCTGGTCTGTAACGGCATTACAACTTCCATTATTTGTTGAAGTTAATGTTAAAACAACTGCTCCTGACATTATATCGCCTACACTCGAAACATAAGTCGCATTTAAGGATGTATTATCAGGCGAAAAAGTTCCGGTTCCAGTAGTTGTCCAAATTCCAGAAGTTGTTCCACCACTTATATTTCCATTTAAATTAACAACAGGATTTGATGCACAAACTGTTTGGTCCATGCCTGCACTTACAGTTGGTAAAGCATTTACAGATATATTTACACTTGTTGTTCCTGTACATAAATTTGCATTTGTTACGGTTACTGAATAATTTCCTGCACTTGTAACATTTATTGTTTGTGTGGCAGCTACAGTAGACCAGATATAATTTGTATAACCAGCACCCGCATCAAGTGTTGTACTTGAACCTGCACAATAACTTAACATTCCTGTTATTGTTGCTGTTAAAGCAGCAGGTTGTGTAATTGTAACATTTGTTACAGAAGTGCATGCATTTGCATCAGTTGCAGTAACACTATATACACCTGCGCATAAATTAGTTGCAACTGTAGTATTTCCCCCAGTTGGTGACCAAAAATAAGTATAAGGTGGCGTTCCACCTGAATTTGTAATAGTTGCAGTTCCATCGCACATTCCATTACACGAAACATTTGTTTGAGATGAAATTGTTGCGGTTAAAACTGGTGGTTGGGCTATAGTAGTAGTAGCTGTTCCGGTTGTGCCAATGTTATCTGTTACTGTAACAGTATATGTTCCTGCACATAAGTTTGTTGCAGTGGAACCAAATTGTGGTGGAGTTGAATTCCACAAATATGTATAAGGTGGAGTTCCTCCTGTAACATTCATATTAATTGCACCATTGCACATTCCATTGCAAGTAACATTAGTAGGTGTTAAATTAACTATAACCTGCCCAAATAAAACATTTCCCGAAAAAACGAGAAAAACGATAAGTGATAGAATTGTTTTCATGATTTTATGTTTTAATTTTTATATAATAAGACAAAGTTAAATTAAAAAAGGTTGCTTAAATTTTAAAATATTTATACAGGCATCTTTAAAAGCTCGCTTAATACCTTCTGAACCCACCGCTTTCTGTCATTCTGAACGATTAGTGAAGAATCTGTTTTTGCAATAGATGTTTCGCTAATCACTCAACATGACATTGGCTATGCTCAACATGACAATGAATTTTAATTTTTAAAGGTGCCCTTATATTATTTTTTAATAAATTTCAATAATGAAACTTTGTCTGTTTGTTGCAATTTAACAAAATAAAACCCTTGAGAAATATTTTCTATATCAAATGTGTATATATTTTCTCCGGTTTCCAAAAATATTTCTTTTGTTAAAATAATATCGCCAATATTATTGTAAACAAAAACTGTTACATCTTCGCTTTTATTTGTTGAAATATTCAAACTAAATTCTGTTTTTGCAGGATTAGGAAACAACGTGCAATTAAAATCATCATTATTAAAAGTGATACTTGTATTAAGTAATACTTCGACTGTACCTGCATTTGTACAACCATTAGCATCAGTAACGGTAACATTGTAATTGCCAGTATTTAAATTAGTAATTGTTTGTGTTATAGCAAAATTACTCCATGTATATGTATAAGGCGGAGTTCCACCTGAAACATTAGCTGTTGCGGTTCCGTTTCCAGTTCCATTATCATCAGTTGAAGAAATAGTAACAATTAAAGGTGCGGGTTCCGTTATTGTAACTTGACTATAACCCTGTAAACTATTTGCGTCCATAACAAAGCACGTATAAGTTCCGGGACATAAACCAGCTTGATCTTGAAATGGTGGCAAACTATTATCCCAATTAAAAGTATAAGGTGGAGTTCCTCCCATTGCTTCGGCATGAATTCCACCGTTACATGCACCATTACAAGTAACATTATAAGATGGCAAAGCAACTGCAATTTGTGCGAATAATACATTTCCCGAAAAAACGAGAAAAACGATAAGTGATAGAATTTTTTTCATGATTATTGTTTTTTTATATTAGTTATTATAAAGACGCTTAAATTAAATTTTGGTTGCCAAAATATTTAACAAATATAAAATAATTTTTCAAATATATTAATTTATTTTATACTTAGCGTGGGATAAATTATTGCAATCCGATAGCTATCGGATTTAGGAATTGGGTATAAAGGTATATGGTTTGCACATCGTCTATACCTCTATACCTTATACCTTTTTTCCCTTTGTCAAAAAAAATGCGAAAATTTATCCCGTTTGCTTATAATAAAAATTTTGGTATAAAATAATAATTTACATTTGCGTAATTAAATACCATATATATTCAATGTCAAAAATAGTATCAATTTCAGAAGCAGCTTCAATAGCATTACACGGAATGATAATAATAGCACGTTCCGACAAAAATGTAAATGTTTTAGATATAGCAGATTCAACGCAAACATCAAAACATCATGTTGCTAAAGTAATGCAACGAATGGTTAAGCAAGGTTATTTATCATCGCAAAGAGGTCCAACCGGTGGTTTTGTTTTAAAAAAAGAACCTAAAAAAATAACATTATTAGAAATTTACGAAACAATAGAAGGCGAAATAGAAATCACTAAATGTTATCTCAATAAGCAAATTTGTCCTTTTAATAAATGCTTTATGGATACATTAACTTACGATTTATCTGTAATGTTTAAAGAGTATATGAAAAAACAAACTTTAGATAAATATATATAGAGGGGTTCTAATCCCGCCTAAAGCGCATACGCGTCAAGCTAAGGATTTAAATA
>JAVHRE010000427.1:0-9473 GCA_036171495.1 Bacteroidales bacterium | reverse complement strand
AAATGAAGCCGAAAAAATCTTAAAAAACGACTCACAACTTCAACTTTCTCAAAATCAAACCCTTGTTTATCAATTAAACAAAAAAAATAAAAATAATGTTAACTGGAGTAAAATTAGTTAGACTTAAATTATTGTATATCTTATTATTATGTCGAATATGTTAAAGAATGTTAATTAGGAATCAAAAAAACATGTTACATAACATATAATTCATTCTTGATTATATATTTTTGCAAATACTGATTTTATAATTTTTAATATATGAAAAATTTTATATTTTTATTTGCAATTGGTTCATTGCTAATGCTTGGGAATAAAACATATTCTCAATCAACAGATGGCACTTTAACATTTACTTTTACTCAAGCTGTTCCTTCTGGTACTTCAGCAACCAAAAATGTAATGGCAATTTGGATTGAAGACAATGCAGGTACTTTTATTAAAACTAAAATGCGTTTTTGGGGTAACAATACTACTGACCATTTACCATCTTGGGTTACTAAATCTACACAAAATATTACAGATGCTACAACTGGTGCTACCAGATTATCATCTACAAATCCAACTGCCTTCGGAGCAAAAACTATTATTTGGGATGGTAAGGGAGCTGTCAGCGGTACAATAGTTGCAGACGGAACTTATAAAGTTTGGATTGAAAGTTCATATTGCAATCCTCAACCAGCAGGTGGTCAGCATTGGCTTATTACAAGTTTTTCCTTTACTAAAGGAGCAACTACTTATCATTCTACCCCTACTGGAGATGCTAATTTTAGTGGAATTACAATTGATTGGGTTCCTTCAACATCAGGAATTGAAAATTTAACTTTAGGTTCAAATTTTAATATTTTCCCTAATCCTTCAAATAGATTTATAAATATTGATTTATCACAAGTGCCGGCAGAAAGTAAAATTCAAATTTATAGTATAATTGGCAAAAAACTTTACGAAGAAAATGTTGAACAATCAAGCGGAGCTAAAGCAATTGATATGAATAGTTTTGAAAATGGAGTGTATCTAATTAACATTCAATATAAAAATCAGAACAAAGCTTTTAAAGTACTTTTAAATAAATAATTAAACTTTATGAAAATTAAAAAGCCGTTTCTAATTGAAGCGGCTTTTTTGTTTTTATTAATCTGCTAATATGCAACAACTTTTATTTAATACTTCGGTACAAATCTTATGAGTTCTTGCAAGTTTTAATTGGTCGGTATATGACATGGACATTAAAACATTCCCGCGTTCTTTATTACTCATTGCTCTCAATTTGTTAACCATGCAATTAGCCGGCTCCAAATCTGAAGGTGGCATATTCAAATATTCCATCAATTCGCAACAAGTTAATTCCATTTTATACATTGTTTTTATTATAAGACTGCAAAATTTGAAAAAGGTTGGCTCAAAATAATGATTAATTATTAACTATTAATTATCAATGATGGTTCGGCTTCACTTATTACATGTATAAGAGCTTGAAGTACAGACACATTGTGAATAGTTAATCATAAATCATTTTTTTTTTTTACGTTTGTATAAATTTATTATTCATGAAAATAAAAGCTCTTATTGCTGAAATTGAAAGAATTGCTCCACTCTCGTTTCAGGAATCTTATGATAATTCTGGAATTCAGGTAGGCAATATTGATAACGAAACAAATTCTGTACTTTTAACATTAGATGTAAACGAACAAGTTGTTGACGAAGCTATTAAAAAAAAATCATCATTAATAATCAGCCATCACCCAATAATCTTTAACGGATTAAAAAAATTAGTCGGAAAAAACTCAACTGAACGAACTGTAATTAAAGCCATTAAAAATGATATAGCCATTTATTCGTGCCATACTAACCTTGATTCTGCATGGAATGGAGTAAACATTAAATTAGCCGAAAAATTAGGATTAAAAAGCATTAAAATTTTAAAATCTGTAAGTGGGACATTAAAAAAATTAGTAACTTTTGTTCCTTTAGAACATGCCGAAAAAGTTAGGACAGCATTATTTAATGCCGGTGCCGGGCAAATTGGAAATTACGACTCATGTAGTTACAACATCAATGGAAATGGAACTTTTAAAGCTAATAAAAACACTAATCCTTTTGTAGGAAAAATTGATGAACTGCACACAGAATCTGAAACGAGAATAGAAACCATATTTCCTGAATATCTAACTAACAAAATATTAGAAGCACTATATTCTTCACATCCTTATGAAGAAATTGCTTTCGATATTTATACTTTAGATAATACTTATAATAAACAAGGTATTGGAGCAATTGGAATTTTGGAAAATCCATCAGATGAAACTATCTTTTTAGAATTTATAAAGAAGAAACTAAATTGTAAGTTTATTAAACATTCTGCTTTAATTAGAAAAAAAATTAAAAAAGTCGCCGTTTGTGGTGGTAGTGGAAGTTTTTTAATTTCCGAAGCAATTGCCCAACATGCCGATGCTTATGTAACTGCCGACATTAAATATCATCAATTTCAAGAACCGGACAATAAAATATTATTAATAGACGCAGGACATTTTGAGACTGAAAATCACACACTCGAAATTTTTTATGAGATTATTAATAAAAAATTCCCTAACTTTGCGACTTACTTTTCAAAAGTAAATATTAATCCTGTTAATTATTTATAATATATGACAAAAATAAAAGCTGAAAAAGATGCTAAAGTAAAAGCTAAAGAAGAAGTTATTTCCAAAAAAGACGCTTATGCAAAAGCTGAAGAAGTTAAAGCTAAAAAAGATGTTAAAGTAAAAGCTAAAGAAGAAGTTATTTCCAAAAAAGATACTTATGTAAAAGCTGAAAAAGAAATTAAAGCTAAAAAAGATGTTAAAGTAAAAGCTAAAGAAGAAGACAGAGAAGAGGTGAAAGTTAAAGAGAAAACAAAGGATATCCTTGAAGTTTCGATAGAAGAAAAATTACTTGCATTGAATAATCTTCAAACGGTAGATTCAAAAATTGATCGTATAAAAACTCTTCGCGGTGAACTTCCATTAGAAGTGCAAGACCTTGAAGACGAAATTGCTGGACTTGAAACCAGAATAAACAAATTTGAAGAAGAAAGTAAGACTTTTGAAAAAGCTATTTCAACAAAAAAAACTGAAATTAAACAAGCAGATATTTTAATAAAAAAATATACCGAACAACAAAATAATGTTCGTAATAACAGAGAATACGACTCTCTGACCAAAGAAATTGAATTTCAACAATTAGAAATTCAACTATGCGAAAAACGAATAAAAGAATATACCATTCAAATGAACGAGAAAAAAGATGAAATATCAAAAGCTCGTGTTGGTTTCGATGAACGTAAAAAAGATTTAGTTCTTAAAGTTAATGAACTTAAGGGAATAACCGAAGAAACTCAAAAAGAAGAAGATGAACTTCTAAAAAAATCTGTACAACTCGAAAAAGTTATTGACCCTCGTTTACTTTCTGCATACAAACGAATTCGCATTAATGCTCGTAATGGACTTGCTGTAGTGGGTGTTGAACGTAATGCTTGCGGTGGTTGTTTTAACAAAGTGCCACCACAACGACAGCTTGAAATTAAAACCCGTAAAAAAATTATTGTTTGCGAATATTGCGGTCGTATTATTATTGACCCTGAAATTGTAAAGTGATTTATTACTAAATACTTTCGATGGCTTTTTTATTTAAAATTCCATTTTTCTTATAATCGCTTACCGAATAGCCGGTAACTTTTTTAAAAGTATTTGAAAGATGTTGTAAACTGCTATAATCCATCATATAAGCAATTTCGCTTAATGTAAACTCTTTTTGCAAAATAAGTTCTTTACACCTTTCTACTTTTTGTAAAATAATGTATTTTTCGAGTGTAATGTTTTCGTGTCGCGAAAACAGTTTTGAAATGTTTTGGTAACTCATATTTAATTTCTCAATAATATAATCCGATTTTCTGATTATTGAGTTTACATTATTTGAATAGTGAACAAGCTCAATAACAGCAGTTTTAATTTGCTCAACCAAAATTGTTTCTCTATCCGAAATTAAATCAAATCCATTTATTATTAATATGTTACTAATTATTTTATTGTTAATTTTTTTTGAGTTATATGAAATTGTTGCCTTACCCAATTCTATTGAAATTACCATTATCTCATTTTTTGCAAACTCCTCATTAATAACTTTAATGCAACAGTTGCAAACCATGTTTTTAATAAAAACGGTATCAGTTATTGTACTTTCCAATGCTTCTAATAAAATTACAACAAACTTAAATAAAATATTTTAATTAGTGCCTGCAAGCAAACACATAAATTTGCTCTTATTTAGTTCAAATCCCCCTAACCATCCTTCGATAGTTCGACAAGCTCACTACAGGCTAAGCTCAGGACAAGCTCTTTAAATAAGGGGGAATTGTTAGCAAATGTAATTTTTTTAAGTAGTTTTCTTAAATAACAAGTATAACTTAGATATTAATCTTTCAAACTGGGAAAATTTTATTAACGAAATGACACCTAAGAAAGAAAAACAATTTACAATATTTTGATGATAAAAAAAGCATGAAGGCATAACAAAGGATATTGCAATAAAGATTTTAGTGATAATTCAAGTATCCTGCCCCGCTTAAACTTTTGTATCTAAAGACAGGAAAGTAGCTCACAATCCCTTACTACTGCTACACTCGACCGTTGATGAATTATTTACTATTATCAATGGCATCATAAACAACATCTAATATTTTGTTACGAACTCCTAAGTTGTTAAATTTCTTGTTTTCGGCATCGGGATATACTCGGTTTGAAAGAAAAATATAAACTAAATCGTTTTCAGGGTCAACCCAATAACATGTTCCTGTAAATCCTTGGTGTCCAAATGTTTTTAACGATGCACGTTTAATTACAGGCGATTCTTTATTTTGATTGGGCTCTGGTTTATCGAAACCTAATCCTCGTCTATTTTTTGGACAAAACTTGCACGAAGTAAAATCTTTTACTGTAGAATGTTCGAAAAATTTAACACCTCCATAATTACCGTTCCAAAGAAGCATCTGACAAACTTTAGAAACATCGTTAGCATTCGAAAATAATCCTGCATGTCCGGCAACACCACCCATTAATGCAGCACCCGGGTCGTGTACATAACCCCAAACTAATTGTTTACGAAATTCTTTATCGTTTTCGGTTGGGGCAATCTGATTTTTACTAAACTTTTTTAAAGGATTAAAGCACATTGTTACAGAACCAATTCGTTTATAAATAATACTATCCGATAAAGCATCAAGTTTATTATTTGTAACATTTTCGATAACTGCCTGCATAAAATAAAATCCGATATCGCTGTACTTATATTCTTTTTCGGAAAGTAATTTAGAATTTATCATCCGTTTAAAAACTGTGTCTTTTATTGAACTATTAACAAACATGCTATCAGCAACTTGTGTCGAGTTTTTATCTAAAGGAAGTTTTGAAAAATATAAATCCCTTTTGTTATCTCTTATTAAATTTTTATAAAATGGTATAAATGGCTGTAATTTAGCTTGATGTGTTAGAATGTCGCTTATTAATAAATTTTCTTTATTAGAGCCAATAGTGCTTTTCAAATAACATGATAATTCTTTATTATAATCGAACTTATTAACATCGTGCAAATACATTAACACCAATGTAGTTGACAAAGTTTTTGTTAAAGAAGCCAAATCGTATAAACTGTTGTTATTCACTTTATTTTCCGTTCCATAAATGTAATTGCCAAAAGATTTATTATAAAAAACAACACCTTTTTTAGCAACTAACACCTGACAACCAGGGAAAGCGTTTTGTGAAATGGCATCATTTACAATTGAATCAATATTGTTTAAAGAATTTCTATTAATGTTAATTTCTTCGGGGACAGAATATTTTAAGCGAATTGGTTCATCTGTTTCAATGCCAAATCCAAAAGGAAAATCATGAGAAATATTAACTGATAAATGCCCTTTTGCTGAAATACCGCCAAATAATAATTGGGCAGCAAGTTCCTGAGGCAATTTAGTGTCATCGTAAGCTAATAATATCGCTTTAATTTTTTTATAATAAGAAAATTTTGATAAGCTATATGGACTTGCAAATAAATTCAATATCACATTATTAGAATCGGCAAGATGTTTAACTAATTCTAAATCATTATCAGAAAAATTAAAAGTTCGATACGAATAACGATTCGTTTGTTTTAATGATACAATAACTAAATTATAATTTTTTAAAGTGTCTTTAAGTTTTGCAAATTCATTTTTACTAAAATCTTTTGCAACATTAAACATGCTCATTGGAGCATATAAATTGAGATATTCCTGAAAAACACTTTGCACAGAATCGCCAAATGCAACAACAGCAATTTTTAAAGTATCTAATCTTTTAATTGGAATAATATTTTTTTCGTTTCTAACAAGGGTAAGCGACTCTTCATTTAATTTACGATTAATCAGTTCATCTTTAGGTGTAAATAAATCTTTTAAAAGGTTCGTGGTGTCAACATATTGACAGTTATTTAATCCGGTCCAATATTTAACCTGCAATATTTTTCTAACATGTTCATCAATTTCTGAGACACAAATAATACTGTCTTCAATTGCCTCTTTTATATACCTAATTGACATAGGAACATCTTCGGGGTAAAGTAAAACATCGTTTCCTGCTAAAAGAGCTTTTAATGATGCTTCGCCGGGTTTAAAATACTTTGTAACGCCTTTCATATTTAAGGCATCTGTGAAAACCAATCCCCTAAAACCCATTTTTGTTTTTAATAAATCTGTTACAACTTTAGGTGATAAACTTGCAGGACGATTTTTTACCGGGTCGAGAGCCGGGATATCAAGATGTGCAACCATTATTCCACCTATACCTTTACGAATTAATTGCTTAAACGGATATAGTTCTAAACTATCTAAACGGCTTTTTGAAAAACCTATATAAGGCAAATCGTGATGTGAGTCGGTTTTTGTATCACCATGCCCTGGAAAATGTTTACCTACGGCAAGTACGTGCATTTCCTGTAATCCACGCATATATTCTGTAGCTTTTTCGGCAACCATTTTTTTATTATCGCCAAATGCTCTCATATTTATAACAGGATTTAAAGGATTGTTATTAACATCGAGCACAGGAGCAAAGTTAATTTGTATTCCAATTCTATTCATCTGACGCCCGATAGCTTTGCCCATTTCGTAAATAAGCTCATTATTTTTTAATGCACCTAATTGCATTTGCAATGGAAATCTCATAGTGCTATCCATTCGCATAGATAACCCCCACTCCCCATCAATACTCATTAATAAAGGAACTCTTGCATTTGATTGAAGGTAATTTGACATATTTGCTAATCGGATTGGACCAGATTTAAAAAAAATAATTCCTCCAACTTTATATTTATAAACCTGCTCGGCAACCTCTTCCCAATGCTTCTGATTTCTTTCGGGATAAGCACATACCATTAAAAGTTGACCTATTTTTTCGTCTAATGTAAGAGTTAAAAGTACAGAATCAGCCCAATTTTCTGATGCCTTATCAAACATTTGAAGTTTAATAGCAGTAGCATTTTCAACTGGCAACACTTCATTACTTTTAAATCCCGAAAATGAACTTATTACTCCCGGAAAAAACAATATAATCAACCACCGCTTCATATACTTAAAAAATTTAGGATTAAGTAATCGGGATTAAGAAATTAAAATTTTACTTCTTAAGGTGGGTTCTAATCCCGCCCAAAGCGGAACTCAATACTGTGCTTCGTTTTTCCGCCAAGTCGGAACAAGTTGTGAGATGCTGAACCAAGTTCAGCATGACGAACCTGTCCCGCTTTAGGCGGGATTAGAAGTCCTCTTAAATCATTAATCCCAAATCATTAATCTTATGTATTGTTACAAAAATAAATGTTTAAAAGAGGGTTAAACATGTTATAGTAATAAGTTTTTAACAATAAAATGAACTATAAATTTATGATATTTGATTTAAAAAAAATGATTATAAGGGAACTTCTAATCCCCATAAGTTAAAAAAGAAAGTTTCGGGTTTTTACAACTTCAAACTAAAAACCTCAAACATTAAACCAATGAATATGAATTTATAAATCCAAAATTATAATTTGACAGGTGCTTCGCGACCTGTAGGGAGATTGGCTAAATATTACACTTTAACATAACTCAATTTTACCATATTTGTTCTGCCTTTTTCTTGTAAAGGAGTGCTACCGGTATGAACAACAATATCTTCGTTTTTAAGCAATCCTTTTTCAATTAGGAATTTAATTGAAAAATTTATTGCATCGTCAATATTATTATAACTATTGGCATAATAAACTGTTATGCCCCAAACTAAAGATAATCGTGAAACTAATTCAGGATTATTAGTAAAAGCTAAAATTTTAGCTTTTGGGCGCTGTGCAGCAATTTGTAAAGCTGTGTAACCAGAATGTGTAAAAGTAATTATTGCTTTAGCGTTTGCTTGCTCTGCTAAACGGCATGCCGAATGACAAATTGAATCATATAAAAATGTACGGGACATTTCTTTTGGTACATGGTCTCTGTTAAAACAATATGCCTGTTCTTCGGTATAATGGATAATACTTTCCATTGCTTGAATTGTCTCAACGGGAAATTTTCCGGTTGAGGTTTCACCGCTTAACATTAAGCAATCGGCACCATCTAAAACAGCGTTTGCACAGTCGGTAGCTTCGGCACGGGTGGGACGAAAAGCAGTGAGCATACTTTCTAACATTTGAGTTGCTATAATTACTGGCTTTGCTCGTTCTAAACATTTTTTTACAATGTTTTTCTGTATAAGTGGAACCTGAACAAATGCAACTTCAACTCCCAAATCGCCACGAGCAATCATAATTGCATCAGTAACATCAATAATATTATCAATTTCTGCAACAGCTTCAGGTTTTTCAATTTTTGCTATGACTAACGTGTGTTTTTTCTTTTTGCGAATAATTTCTTTTAATTCAACAATATCTGTAACATTTCTAACAAATGACAGAGCAACCCAGTCAACATTATGCTCAAGTGCAAAATCTAAATCAATTAAATCCTTTTCTGTAAGACATGGTAAGGATACTTTTGTGTTTGGCAAGTTTACGCCTTTGTGCGATGAAAGTATTCCACCATTTACAACAATTGTTTTTACAGTATCATTGTGATTTGTTTCAACAACACGAAGTTTAATTTTACCATCGTCAATTAAAATTTCATCATTTACAGCAACATCCTTCGGAAATTCTTTATATGTCAGATACGCTTGTTCTTTTGTTCCAATGCACTCTGTTGTAACAATGTTAAAAGGTGTTCCGTCTTCGAGCAAAACGCCATTTTTTTCCATATCGCCAACTCTAAGTTTTGGTCCTTGCAAATCTGCAAGAATGGCAACATTCAAATTCATTTCTTTATTAAGTTCGCGAATGGTATTTATTGTTTTTAAATGTTCTTCATGTTTTCCGTGCGAAAAATTCAAGCGGCAAACATC
>JAVHRE010000426.1:0-9503 GCA_036171495.1 Bacteroidales bacterium | reverse complement strand
AGGGTTGGGGTGGGCTTTAGAAATTTACAATGTACTCGGAGAAAAAGTGTATTCGTCAATAATCAATAGTCAATCATCAATAATCAATCTTGATGTTCCTGCAGGCATCTATCTTGTACAGGTAAAAGCAGGCGAAAAACAACTTTATAAAAAATTGGTTATTGAGTAGGTAAAAAATGATTATATTTGCAAAAAAATAAAACTATGAATACATCAACGATCAGACAAAAATTGTATGAATATATTAGGGTAGCGAATGATGAAAAAGTGAAGGCTATTTACACAATAATTGAAAGTGAAGTGAATGAATTATATGAATGGTGGAATGATAAGGATTTGATGGCTGAACTTGACTGTCGTTCTGCTAATTTAAAGAGCGGAAAGGACAAAGGATATCCTTGGGAAGAAGTAAAAAAAAATATTAATAGTCGAAAAACATAAACCCGGAATGGACTATAAGGTAATACTTTCGTCTGAAGCCGTAAAAGAATTACAAGAATCTTATGAATGGTATGAAGGTCGTTCTGAGGGCTTAGGTGTACGATTTATCGAACTCATTGATAAAGTTATCAAATTAATCTTGGTAAATCCTGAAGGATATCCCATTAAGAGAGTCCCATACCGTGAAATTGTACTAAGCAAATTTCCTTACTTAATTGTTTATGAGTTTGTAAAAGAGAAGCATATCGTTTATATATTGCATATTTTCCATACAAAACGAAATCCAAAACTTAAATATAAACAGAAATAAAATTTAAAACGAAGAAATGCAAAAGCGAATAAATGAGATAAATGCCTTAATTTTAAATGATGGTAATGATGTGTTTAGTTATTAATACCGACGCTGTATCTGTAATAGTCCAATAATTCCGATAGCTATCGGAAGTCCTATAACAGCTACTATTTCGGCATTAACCATTCTAAAGTTCAAATTGTCCTTTGGACTAATTTGACCTAAGAATTGGTATAATAATCAATTTTGGAGAGGATTCCCTGAAATTCAAAAGAGTAATATTATGAAAATTCCATCACAAATTTCACTAATTAAAACGATACCAATAGCCCTGCCGATAAGCATGTATCGGGATTTATTTTCTGTTTTCTTTATTAGTGTAAATTAGTGTAATTCGTGGCACCTGTATTTGGCTGCTGAGTAGTAACTAATAATTTAATAAAAAAATATTTTTATAAAACTTGGCATTTAATTAAAATGCCGTATTTTTGTACAAACAAATAATAATTAATATGAAAAAAATTATTCCATTATTTATCGTTGCCTTGTTTGCAATTTTTGTAATTATAAGTTGCAAAAAGGATTGCAAAAAATGTAAAAGTGTAACAACAAATAATGCCGATCATTCTGTTATTCAAGAAGGCACTTCTTCGGAATATTGTGATACTCAATTAGATGATAAACAAAATGAAGCTGCAGTAACTGATAGCAGTACCACTACAAAGTGGGTTTGCGAATAGTTGTTTATAATAGTCACTCTTCGAGAACCTCAGAGTGACGTTAGTCATCCTGAGGCATTCGAAGGATGTCAAAATTATATTTTAATACCAATTATTAACTGGTCATCTACTTGGAATAGGTCGCCTTGCCAATCTTTAATTGTTTTATCTATAATTTTTATTTGTTCTTGCATTGTTTTATCTTGAATGCTAATAAGTAATTCTTTTAATTTTTTGTACATAAATTTTTTACCTTTTGGTCCGCCAAATTGGTCGGCATAACCATCGGAAAAAATATAAAATGAATCATTTTTTTGTAAAGGAATTATGTTGTTCGAAAATGGTTGTTTAAAATCGTAAACGCCAATTGGCATTTTATCGGCTTTAGTTTCAATAAGTTCGCCATTTCTAATTAAATATAAAGGATTATTTGCGCCAGAAAATTGAAGTTCAAAGCTGTTTAAGTCTAAAATGCACAATGCCATATCCATTCCATCTTTGGTTTGCCCTTCATTTTCGCCACCTGCCTGATTTAATGCATTAATTACTGTTTCTCTGAGCATATCAAGAATTGTATTTGCTTTTACTTCTGCAATTTTATTTATAATTTCTTTTAAAAACGAAACTCCAAGCAAACTCATAAAAGCTCCGGGAACGCCATGTCCAGTACAATCTGCGGCAGCAATTATAGTCTTATTATCTTTTTGTGCCATCCAATAATAATCACCGCTGACAATATCGCGTGGTTTGTTAAAAATAAAGAAATTGTCGGGTAGCATTTTGGCAATAAATTTTGAGGGTGGGAGTACAGCAGTTTGTATGCGTCGGGCATACAAAATACTGTCCATTATTTCTTGTTTTTGTAATGTTATTTCATCACGTTGTTTAATAGCTGTATTTTTCTGTATTTCCAATTCGTCTTTTTTAGTTTCTATTTCATCACGCTGAGTTGTAATTTCTTCTTTTTGTTGTCGGATTTCTTCATTTTGTTCCATTATTTCGAAATTCTTCTGTTTTAATAATCTATTAGCTTCTTTTTTAACCTTATAAGCTTTATAGATAAAATAACCCATAATAGAAATTAAAAGAATAATTGCTATAAATAAATACAAGATAAGTTGTTGCATTTCTATTTTTGCAAGTTGTTTGTTTAATACTTTTTTCTGTTCGTTTATTTTTGATTCTTGCTCTATAATAGAACTTTGCTGACTTTCAAGAATTTTCGACTTTGCTTCAATTTCTTTATCTTTTGTTTTTAGTTCTGTTTCTTTTAAATTAAGCTCATCAATTTTTGTTTTTAATAATTTTTGTTGAACTCCAACCCGTTGCAAAAGATTATTTAATGAAGCTTTTTGTTTTTCAATTTGTTGTATTTGTACAGCAATTTCTTCTCTCTGCTTTGTTATTTTTTCTTCTTGTATGACTATTTCTTTCTTTTGATTTTCTATTTCCTTTATTTGTTTTTCAATTTCTACATTTTGAGCTTCAACAATTTCTTTTTCTTTTTGGAGTTGAATATCAGTCTGTTTGTACAATGTTTCCCAGTCGGCTTGTGATTTTACAGCTCCCGCAACAAATAATTCATTTAAAATAAAACCTTCTTCTTTTAATTTAGGCTCATTTAGCTCATATCTTCTAATGTTTTTAACAATAATATAATTTATCATTGACTTATGAAAAGGGTAATTTTCGGTAATTAGCAAAGTATGTTTACCTGAAATCTTTTTTAAAATTTTATCAATATCAAAACCGTTATTGTTATTTGCGAAAATTGTTACACAATTGTTTATTTCTTCAACTGATGAAAATCTAATAATCTGAATTGGTTTATTATGCAATAATGTTTGTGTTTGAACTAATGTTTTTAATGCATTTTCTAATGAGTTGTTTGAGTCAATTAAAGCAATTTTAAATGTATCTATTTCTTTATCATTTGGCCATGTAACATATTTTGAAATTGCAAAAATTGCTTCTGCTCTTTTTTTATCGTCAAAACTTTGTTGCGAGATAGCCAAAAATGATAATAATAATAAATGTATAATTAGTAATAGTTTCACTTTTTAGATTTTTATATCACGAAATTAATAAAATTCTTTATATTTTCTTAATTGTTTTTATTTTCTAATTCATTATTTTGAATTTTAATAGCTTTTCCATTTTCGTCCCATTCAATGTATCTAATAATGTTATCTTTTATAGTATTTCCTTCAAACTTCTTTTTCCCATTTTTGTACCAACCTTCGAATTTGCCATTTTCTATGCCCGATTCATATCTTCGTTCTGCCATTTTTTGTCCATTTACATAATACCAGGTTTCTACGCTATCTTTAAGTCCAAAATTATAAAAACGTTCAGTAGTTATTAACCCAAAATCATTGTAATATAACCATTTACCATTTTCTTTTCCATTTGTTATATCGCCTTCACGTTCTTTAATTCCTGTTTCGTTCCAATATGTCCAATGTCCGTTGCTAATACTTTCTTTATAAAAACCTTCAGCTTTTTTAAATCCACTTTTATAATACCAAGTCCATTTACCGCTTTCTAAACCATTTAAAAATTCACCATCGCTGGCAAAATATCCGGTTTTATCATAAAATAGAGCTTTACCATTTTCAATTCCAGCTGCAATAGTTTTTTTATATTCAATTTTGCCGTCAGAATTTTTACAAATCATGATACCTGTAAATGGCTCTTTTGTTTTTTTTAAGCAAATTAAATAATCATCTTTCTCAAAAAGGTTTGAAATATCAACTTCTTGGGCAAAAGAAAGGCTATTAATAATTAATAACCAATTAATCACTAAAATTATTTTATAAGTTTTCATTAAAATATTTACACCATTCACTTATTCCACATTCTCCGCAAAGTGGTTTGCGGGCTTTGCATACATATCTTCCATGTAAAATTAACCAGTGATGTGCTTTGGGTAGAACTTTAGCAGGAAAATATTTTGTTAATTGTTGTTCGGTTTCAAGTGGATTTTTTGCATTTGTGCTTAAACCAATTCTTGCTGCAACGCGAAAAACATGAGTGTCAACAGCAAGAACAGGTTTATTGTAAATTACTGCAGCAATTACATTTGCTGTTTTTCTGC
Organism: Bacteroidales bacterium; assembly: GCA_036171495.1. Classification (GTDB taxonomy): domain Bacteria; phylum Bacteroidota; class Bacteroidia; order Bacteroidales; family GWA2-32-17; genus GWA2-32-17. The sequence goes on along the minus strand of JAVHRE010000426.1, from coordinate 4,954 downwards.
CAACGCCCGGAAGTTTTTGAAGTTCATCAACATCGTTTGGCAAAATTCCTTTATATTCTTTTTGTAACATTTTTGCTGTCTCTAAGATGTTGTGAGATTTGTTATTGGCAAAAGAACAGCTTTTTATTAATTCAAAAATTTCATTTTCGCTGGCTTTTGCCATGTTTTTTACATCCGGATATTTTTTAAAAAGTGATGGGGTAACAATATTTACCCGTTTATCGGTGCATTGTGCCGACAAAATTACTGCAACCAAAAGCTGAAATGGGTTTGAGTAATGCAATTCAGTTTTTGGATTAGGCATTGATTTTGAGAAATATGCAATAATTTTTTCAAAAAGTTTTTTTTTGTTCATATTAAAATAAATGATTTGTGAAGATAGAAAATTTTATAGTAGTAAAAATATTGTATTTATCTTTGAAAAAAAAAATGTACGGACTAATTGGAAAAAAGCTGGGGCATTCTTTTTCTGAAAAAATATTTAAAAAAAAATTTGGTGATTATCACCAATTTAAACTTATTGAATTAGAGAATATTAATAAACTACAAACTTATATTTTAACTAATCCGGAATTAAAAGGTTTTAGTGTTACAATTCCATACAAAAAAGAAATTATACCTTATATATCTGTTTTAGATGATGTTTCAAAAAGAGTTAAAGCCGTTAATACTGTATTAATTAAAAGAACAAATAATTCCATTTTATTATATGGCTACAATACAGACGCTTATGGATTTACAAAAGCTTATCGGGAATATATTCCAACAAATTGCAAAAATGCTGTAATTTTAGGAACAGGTGGAGCTGCAAATGCTGTAAATTACGCACTAAATAAACTTGGAATTGAAACAATTATTGTTTCAAGAACAAATTGTAAAAATAATATGATTTTATACTCTGAATTATCAGATGATATTATAACAAATAATAAAATAATTGTAAACGCTACACCACTTGGCATGTTTCCGAATGTTAATTTGTTTCCTGAAATTAATTACAAAATGTTTACAAGTCAGCATATTGCAATTGATTTAACATATAATCCCGAAGAAACTACTTTTATGAAAAAAGCAAAAGAATACGGAGCGAAAACAATTAATGGTTACAATATGTTGCAACATCAAGCAGAAAAAGCTTGGGAAATTTGGGGTTTAACAAAAAAATAATTTTTTAAATATAGTTTAATAACATTTCTAAATATATTTATTATTATTAACATTGCAAAACAATAAATTGATATTTTTTCCAATTATGAACGATACCATGATAAAAAGTACACCCATAGATAATGAAGTAGTTAACAGCGTTGTAAAAGCAAGTGGGATAACAAATATTAGCCTTTCTACTATCAGAGAAATAGTGAAAATGGTTAATGAGATTGAAAAAATTACCGGCGAAAAGTTTATTCGTATGGAAATGGGAGTACCTGGAATAGAACCTCCTAAAATTGGTGTTGAAGCCGAAATTGCTGCTTTGCGTCGTGGCGTAGCTTCAGTATATCCTATGATTGATGGAGTTAGCGATTTGAAAAATGAATTTTCGCGATTTCTAAAACTTTTTGTTGATATTGATGTTAGCCCCGAACATTGTGTACCTACAGTTGGTGCTATGCAAGGTTCATTTGCTGCATTTATGTTAATTAGCAAGTTCAGGAAAAAACAAAATACAACATTATTTATAGACCCCGGATTTCCTGTACAAAAACAGCAGCACCATGCTCTTGGAATACCTTACGAAACATTTGATGTTTACGATTTTAGAGGCGATAAATTAAAAGATAAAATTGAAAGTTATTTAATTAAAGGTAATATTTCATCAATAATATATTCAAGTCCTAATAACCCATCTTGGGTTTGCTTTACCGAACAAGAATTGGAAATTATTGGTGAATTAGTAACAAAATATAATGTTATTGTAATTGAAGATTTAGCTTACATTGCAATGGATTTTCGTCAGGATTTTTCTAAACCTGGGCAACCTCCATTTCAACCTTCAGTTTCAAAATATACGAATAATTACATTTTGTTAATTTCTAGTTCTAAAGCTTTTAGCTATGCAGGGCAACGAATTGGAATGATGGCAATATCAAATACATTGTTTTATAAAGAAAGTCCTGATTTGTATGAATATTTTAGAAGCAATAAGTTTGGTTACGCAATGATATACAGGGCATTATATTCGCTTTCGTCGGGAACAGCACATTCGGCACAATATGCTTTTGCTGCTATGTTAAAAGCTGCAAATGAAGGCAAATACAATTTTGTTGAAGACGTTAAAGAATATGGTAAAAGAGCTAAAATAATGAAAAAACTTTTTACAGAAAATGGATTTTTAATTGTTTATAGTAAAGATATTAATGTACCAATTGCAGATGGCTTTTATTTTACTTTTTCTTATCCTGGTTTTGATGGTTCTAAACTAATTGTAGAATTAATGTACTATGGAATTAGTGTTATTTCGCTTGCTATTACAGGTAGCATTCATCTCGAAGGATTAAGAGCATGTGTATCGCAGGTTAGCATGGCTCAAATGCCTGTTTTAGAAGAAAGATTAAAACAATTTTACCACGACCACCCCATTAATTAGGGTATATTTGTAATGTCTGCATAATATTAAAAAGTTCCAAATCTCAAATTCTAAATTCCAAGAAAAAAAAAGAAAAAACATAACAAATCACAAATAACTAATAGACAATAGTTAATGGCATTTTTTTTCTTGAGATTTGGGACTTGAGATTTGGGGCTTGGGACTGCTGATTGCCGACTGCCAACTATCGTTTATTATTCTGTAATTTGATTATTTCATCTAAAGTATGCACATTAACAATTGGCTTCCGATAACTAAAAAAGAATGCGAACAACTTGGTTGGAGCGAAGTTGATGTTGTTATAATTTCCGGCGATGCATACATTGACCATCCATCGTTTGGAACTGCCGTTATAGCTCGCATTCTTGAAAGCGAAGGTTTAAAGGTAGCAATTGTTCCACAACCACAATGGAAAGACGATTTACGTGATTTTAAAAAATTTGGAAAGCCTCGTTTATTTTTTGCAATTACAGCAGGAAATATGGATAGTATGGTTAATCATTATACTGCACACATACGCAAACGTTCCGATGATGCATATACGCCTAATGGTGAAGCAGGATTTCGTCCCGATTATGCTGTAACTGTTTATTCAAATATTGTTAAAACAATTTACCCCGATGTGCCTGTAATTATTGGCGGTATTGAAGCATCTTTAAGAAGATTAGCACATTACGATTATTGGTCAAATTCATTAAAGCCGTCAATTTTAATAGACAGCAAAGCCGACCTTTTAGTTTATGGAATGGCAGAAAAACCAATGCTCGAAATTGCAAAAAAACTTATTGCAGGCGAAAGTTTCGATTCGTTAAAATCTATATCACAAGTTGCTTATGTCGAAAACAAATTGCACAATATTGAAAATTCTAAAATAATTTCTTCTTACGAAAAATGTATTTCCAATAAAGATGCCTTTGGTGAAGCTTTCAAAGTTATTGAAATTGAGAGTAATAAATATTATGCAAATACTATAATTCAACCGCATAACAATAGTTTTGTAGTTGTTAATCCGCCATTTACACCTGTAACTACCAAAGAATTAGATTATTATTACGCTCTGCCATTTACCCGTTTACCACATCCAAAATATAACAAAAGAGGAACAATTCCGGCTTTTGAAATGATAAAATATTCAGTAACAATTCACCGAGGATGTTTTGGCGGTTGTTCATTTTGCTCATTAGCAATACATCAGGGAAAATTTATTTCAAATCGTTCCGAAGAATCTGTTTTAAAAGAAGTTGAAAACATTGTTAAAGAACCGGATTTTAAAGGTCAATTAAGCGATTTAGGCGGACCATCGGCAAATATGTACAAACTTGCCGGCGAAAATATGGATATTTGTAAAAAATGTATTCGTCCTTCATGTGTATTTCCAAATATTTGTAACAATTTGAATACTAATCATTCGTCGCTATTAAACTTATATCGGAAAGTTAGAAAAATAAAAGGAATAAAAAAAGCATCAATTGGTAGCGGCATTCGCTACGATTTTATTTTTGCTCAAAGTTCAAAATTCAAAAAAGAAAATTTAGAATATTTAGCCGAAGTAATTAAATATCATGTATCCGGTAGATTAAAAGTTGCACCGGAACATTCTTCAGAACATGTATTAAAATTAATGCGAAAACCATCTTTCGCTCATTTTATTGAAATGAAAAAGTTTTTTGAAAAAATAAATACCGAAAATAAACTCAACCAACAACTTATACCTTATTTTATTTCCAGTCATCCTGGATGCACAGTTGACGATATGGCAGAACTTGCTTTAGCAAACCGTTCAATATCAACAAAACCTGAACAGGTTCAGGATTTTACACCAACTCCAATGACATTGGCTTCGGTAATGTATTATACCGGAAAAGACCCATATACTGGGAAAAAAGTTTTTGTTTCGCGTACGTTAGATGAAAAAAGAATGCAGAAAAACTTTTTCTTTTATTATAATCCCGAATACCGGAATGAATTAGTGAAAACATTATTAAAAACAGGCAGAAGGGATTTAATTGCAAAATTGGGATTAAGAAAATAATAAAAAAGCTGAACAAATTGCATATAACGTTTGACTCATGGAAAAGCTGGGCGATTAGCCGCAGGAAGTGTCAAATCGCTACAAAGTTACAAATTATTTTATAATTGTCAAGTTGCACATGGTTGCCCAGTTTTTGCCAAACGTGTGTTACCTACTGTTGTTATTTATAAACACTTTGTTAGTCTGTCTGAAATTGCTTGTACTTCTGATAATATAAAACAAGCCATTTGAAAAATTTGATATTGATTGTGATTGTCCAAATGCTAGGTCGCTAATAGTATGCACTTCTTGTCCGATTGCATTATATATTTTAATACATATTGTTTTATTTGAAA
>JAVHRE010000425.1:0-9512 GCA_036171495.1 Bacteroidales bacterium | reverse complement strand
ATTTTTTATTAGTGTAATTCGTGTCATATTGTTTTTTTTGCGTAAGTCCTAATTATTTGATTATTGTAATTTGAAACTTTTTATAAAAGTTGCCTTTTAACAAATAGTTATTAGGCATTTGTTATTTAAAATCAGAATAGTCATGTTTCGAGAACCTCAACATGACAAAAATCGTAAATCTGGTTTCCTTTAATTATATTTGCACAAACAAAAAATATGGAAATATTATTGTGCGTAGCATATACATTGTTATTTGTTTTTTTTATTGTCAAACTTAATTTTTTTAAGATTGAAGGCGTATCATCAAAAATTCTAACAGCATTATTTATTATTAAAATTGCAAGTGCATTTGCTATAACTTTAATATACACATATTATTATCAAGACCATTTTGAATCTGATATTTTTAAATATTTCGAAGATGGAAAAGTAATTCATAGTAGTATTCATAATAATCCCTTTGATTTTTTAAGACTTATAACTGGTATTGGAGCCGATGCACCTCATTTAGACCAATATTATAAATTAACAAATTTCTGGTTTAAAGAACACGATTATGGTTTGTTAAACGATAACAGAACTATAATAAGGTTTAATGCAATTTCGTTAATATTTTCGTTTGGTTATTTAAATGTTCATAATGTTTTTATGGCATTCCTTTCATTTACTGGACTTACTGCAATATTTAAAGTCTTTTATAAATATTTTCATGATAAAAGAAATTTGCTTTTGTTTTCAATTTACCTAATTCCATCGGTACTTATTTGGACTTCTGGAGTTTTAAAAGAAGGACTTGTAATGTTTTCATTGGGTTTTGTACTATTTTATTCTGATAAACTATTGAATGAAAAATTTATCTGGAAATACTTTTTGGGATTGTTTTTGGCAATATATTTATTGTTTATCTCAAAATTTTATGTGCTTCTGGCTATAATACCCGGCTTATTTTCTATTGCAGCAATAAAATTGTTTAAAAGTAGATTAAAATTTTATGTTTTTTCACTAATTCATATTTTGATATTTGTTATATTTTTCTTTTTTCATTTCATTTTTACTCAATTCAATTTAACGGAGATTGTTTCTACAAAACAACACGATTTTATTAATATGATTAATGAAGATAAAAATGTTGGTAGCCAAATAGATATACCTGCTCTTAAACCTTCATTTTCGAGCTTCATAAAAAACATCCCCAATGCAATTATAAATTCTTTTTTTCGTCCACATATTTTCGAGATAAAATCTTTTATGTATGTAATACCGGCAATCGAAAATTTGTTTGTTGTTTTGTTATTCGTTTTGCTTATATTCTTTTATAAAAAAAATGATTCCGAAAAATTATTATGGCTTTGGTTTAGCGTTTCTTTTGTGATGATATTGTTTGTGTTATGCGGATTAACGACACCTGTTTTGGGTGCATTAGTTCGGTATAAAGTACCCGCATTACCTTTTCTTTTTATTATATTTATTACCTTTATAGATTTTAATAAAATAATTGAACTTTCAAAACATATTACAAAATGGAAAAAATAGCTTTAGTTACTGGTGCAACATCTGGAATAGGGCGAGCAACTGCTTTTAAATTGTTAGAAGCAGGTTATTCAGTAATTATATGTGGGCGAAGATGGAATTTGCTTGCACAACTCGAAAAAGATATGATGAAAATTGGAAAAGTGTTGTCTTTGAGTTTTGATGTAGCTAAAAACGAGCAAGTTGAACATGCTTTTAGCCGTTTGCCTAATGAGTGGAAAAACATAGAAGTTCTGGTTAATAGTGCTGGTTTGGCTGCGGGTTTATCATCAATACAAAATGGTGAACTTGAAGATTGGGAAACCATGATTGATACTAATATTAAAGGATTACTATATGTTACTAAACAAATTATACCTTTAATGATTGCAAATAAAAATGGGCATATTGTTAATATTGGTTCTATTGCAGGTAAAGAAGTTTACCCAAATGGTAATGTATATTGTGCTACAAAATATGCAGTTGATGCACTTACTAAAGCAATGCGAATTGATTTGTTAGAACATAATATAAAAATAACAAGTGTATGTCCCGGAATGGTTGAAACAGAATTTTCTTTAGTTAGATTTAAAGGAAATAAAGAAACTGCTAAAAATGTATATGCAGGCATTGAACCACTTAAAGCCGAAGATGTTGCCGATGTTATTCTTTTTGCAGTTACCCGACCTGCTCATGTTAATTTAAATGATATTGTAATTATGCCTACCGCTCAAGCTTCTGGTACTATTGTGAATCGTAAAAAATAAGTTTAATGAAAAAAAGATATTCTTACAATATTCTATTTCAATTTGTTATAGAAGTTTTTATTAAAATCGGATGTAAAAAAACAGATGCTGAACTTATCGCTGAAGTATTACTTATTGCAGAATTACGTGGAATTCCATCACATGGTTTAGCTCGTGTAAAAACTTATCTTGGATTATGGGAGGCAGGTAGAATAACATTGAACAATGAAGTTAAAATTGTGCACGAAACTCCTTCAACGGCTACAATTGATAGCGGTAATGGATTTGGAATGATTGGTGCAAAACAAGCAATGAATTTAGCAATTGAAAAAGCTAAGATTGCTGGAACAGGTTGGGTTTCTGTAATTAATTCTAATCATTTTGGTATTGCAGGTTATTATGCAATGCTCGCTCTTAAGGAAGATATGATTGGAATTACAATGACAAACGCAAGTCCTTTAGTTGCACCAACTTGGAGCACTTCAAAATTTTTGGGAACTAATCCAATTGCTGTGGCTATTCCTGCTGAAAGTCATCCGCCATTTGTAGCCGATTTTGCTACTACACCAATTGCACAAGGAAAACTTTCGCTTATTGAAAGAAAAGGTGAAAATTGCAAACAGGGTTTTGTGCAAGATAAAAATGGTATTCCGTCAACAAATCCTGCAATATTAAAGCAAGGCGGTGCAATTGTTCCACTTGGTAGCGATTATGAACATGGCAGCCACAAAGGGTATTGTTTAGGTGCAATTGTTGATATTTTTTCGTCGGTATTGGGTGGTGCTAATTTTGGACCATTTACACCTCCACAAGTGCCTTTTTTACCTTTGTTGGAAAAGTCAACAGGGCTCGGAATAGGTCATTTTTTTGGTGCAATTAGAATTGACGCATTTCGTCCGGCAAGCGAATTTAAAAAATCAATGGACCAATGGGTTGAAACTTTTAAAAATGCTGCTCCTTCAGCAGGACACGAAAAAGTTCTTATTCCAGGTGACCCCGAAAGAGAAAATACAGATTTTAATTTGAAAAATGGTATTTATATATTGCCTGATGTCGAAAATGAATTATTGCAAATAGCTGAAAAATATAATGTTGAAAAATTTTCATAATATTCGATAATTATTAATCGTAATTTTTAAATCCTTAATCCTAAATTTTTTATTTTGGTTTTTTTACAAGCAGAAAATATTACAAAATCGTTTGGCGATTTAGTTCTCTTCGAGAATCTTTCGTTAAGTATTCACAAATCTCAAAAAATTGCAATAATAGCAAAAAATGGTGCTGGCAAAACAACTTTGCTAAATGTTATTACTGGAAAAGATACGCCCGATTCTGGTCAGGTTGTTTTAAGAAATGGTGTTTCTATAGGTTATCTATCGCAATCATTAAAATTAGATGAATCGAAAACAATATTTGATGAAATATACCAATCTTCGTCTGAAATAATAAATGTAATTAAAAATTATGAGATTGCATTACTTTCAGATGATAAAATTCAATTACAAAAGTGGCTCGAGAAAATGGACGCTATGCAGGCATGGGATTTTGATGTAAAAGTACATCAAATAATTGCAGAATTACAATTGTCAAACGGAAATATTTTAATTGGAGAGCTTTCAGGTGGACAAAAAAAACGAGTGTTGTTAGCTTCTTTACTAATTAATGAGCCCGATTTACTTATTCTTGACGAACCGACCAATCATCTTGACCTTGAAATGATTGAGTGGTTAGAAGAATATTTGATGCATTCTAATTGTACGTTGTTAATGGTTACTCACGATAGGTATTTTCTTGACCGTGTTTGCAACGAAATACTCGAATTAGATGATAAAACATTATACCAATATAAAGGAAATTATTCTTATTTTTTGGAAAAACGAATGGAGCGAATTGAAAATCAAAATTCAGAAGTTGAAAAAGCTCGTAACTTATTTCGCAAAGAACTTGATTGGATAAGAAGAATGCCCAAAGCTCGTTCAACAAAGGCAAAATACAGAGTCGAAGCATTTTCAGAAATTCAGGAAAAAGCTAATCAGAAAAAAATCGAAAAAAATATTGAAATAAATATTGCAACCACACGGTTAGGAAATAAAATTCTCGAAATATATAATCTTTGTAAAACTTATGGCGAAACTGTTCTGATTAAAGATTTTACATATCTATTTAAACGTTTCGATAAAATTGGTGTAATTGGTCGCAATGGTACCGGAAAAACAACATTTTTAAATATTATTACGAATATTGTTAATGCCGATTCTGGTCATTTTGAGTATGGCGAAACCGTTGTTGTTGGTTATTATAAGCAGGAAGATTTGAAATTTAAAGAGGGGCAAAGAGTTATTGATTTTGCAAAAGAAATTGCTGAAGTTGTTGCACCTGTTGAAGGAAATAAAATAAGTGTTTCGCAGTTTTTGAATTATTTTTTATTTACAAACTCAATGCAGCATACACCAATCGAAAAACTAAGTGGGGGCGAGAGAAGGCGTTTACATTTAGTTTCTGTATTAATGAAAAATCCAAATTTTTTAATTCTTGATGAACCCACTAACGATTTGGATATAATGACTTTAAATGTGCTTGAGGAATATTTGAAAGCTTTTCCGGGTTGTTTAATAGTTGTTTCGCATGATAGGTTTTTCCTTGATAAAATTGCCGAACATCTTTTTGTTTTTAATGGTAATGGCGACATAAAAGACTTCCCAGGAAACTATACTATATATAGAGATTGGGCTTTAAGAAATGTGAAGACGCATCAAAATAATATTAAAGAAATTAAATCTGAAAAAATTCAAAAACAAAGTGTAGATAAAATTAAAAAATTAACTTGGAAAGAAAAAAAAGAACTCGAATCAATTGAAATTGAGTTAAATAGTTTTACTATTGAGAAACAAGAAATTGAAACTAAACTATCAAACGGCACATTAAATCCTGACGACCTTAATGTTTTTTCCAAACGTTTAAGTGAAATAATTAAATTAACCAACGAAAAAGAATTACGATGGCTTGAATTAAGTGAAGCTGGAAATTAATTTTTTTTACAATTCTTTTAAATACTTGATGGTGTTATCAATAACTTCTTTATTGTTTTTAATTACAATTTTATACAAAGAAAAGATTTGCTCGTTTTCATTTTCAGTAATTACACTGTCAATCATCGGGTATAAAATATTATCTTCTTTATAAATATGACTTCGCAACAATTCTGAATATGATTTTAAATTTTCTATGATTAATTTATTATTTGCAGTAGTGTTTTTTAATTCATCCGATGCTTTTTTCACATATCCTCTTCCTTCATCATGTTCAATAAACATTATTGCTACTGGTCCGTTTTCTTTTGAAAAGCCTTTATGTTCAATGACGTAAGGATATAAAATTTCTTCTTCTTTGCCATGATGAAATTTATCGGCAAAGTTTTTAATCACATAAATTATTTTTTCAAAATAATTATTTTCATAATTTTTACTGTTATCTATTTTATCAATAACATCTAATAAGCTGATAATTAGCTTATGGTCGTTAACTAAATCTTCTAAAATATTTTTCATAATTTTTATTTTTTAATTGTGCAAATATAATATCTATTTTTTAATAAAAGAATAAAAGTACAGCAATACTTAAATAAAAAATAATTTTAACAAATTTTATCATTTAAATTTAAGATAAATAATTAGTTAATTGTTGTACAAAATAAAAATATTCATTAATTTTGTTGATTATAATGTATTTATAATTTTTTTTTAATCTTCGGGCAACGAAAACAGTTTCTTAATTGTCTTACAAAAAAAAGGTACTTAATGATACCTGAAAAAAAACTAGTAGAATTATGTCTCAAAAAAGATTCAAATGCTTTGGATATGCTTTACAATCAGTATTCGGGCAAGATGTTTGGAGTCTGTTTAAGATATGCGAAAAATCGAAATGATGCGCAGGATTTGCTTCACGACGGTTTTATAAAAGTTTATACTAGTTTGACAGAGTATAAAAATGAAGGTTCTTTTGAAGGCTGGATAAGGCGAATAATGATAAACACTGCAATTAACTTTTATAAGCGTAATTCGAGATATTTTTTTTCGATGAACGATACCGAAGAATTGCTTTTTGATAGTTATCACGATGGAATAATTGAGCAAATATCTACATTAGAATTGCTTGGTTATATTAACAATATGCCAGATGGATATAGAATAGTGTTTAACATGTATGTTATTGAAGGATATCAGCATAACGAAATTGCTGAAAAACTGGGAATATCAGCAGCAACTTCAAAAACTCAACTTATGAAAGCAAGAAGGTACCTAATGAAAAAAGTAAAAAAAGAAGCGTATGAAAACGTTTAACGAAAATAAATTTGATGAACTTTTCAAGGAAAGGTTTTCAAATTATAATGAAAATCCACCTGATTTTGTTTTAAACAAAATTAAAAATACAGCATCGCAATTAAATAATCATGTACCATTATGGAAAAAAGGTAGCTTTTTTGTTACAACAGGAATCATTATTTTAATTATTTCAGGAACTTTAATAATTAATTCTTTTAATACTCTTACCGAAAAACAAATTGCAAAACCTATTTCACAAAACAATTTTATTGATAAAAATAATATTCCAGAAAACAGTAATGTTGCTATTAATGCTGAAACAGATATAGTTAACAATAATAATGTCAAAACAAATAAAAATAATATTATTAAACAACAAGATATAGTTGTAAAGTCAACTGTAATTAACAATAATGATAATTTTAATTCTGAAAATCAAATAACAGTAAAATCTGTTTTACCCAATAAAAACCAATTTCCTGAAATTCAACCAGAATTTAAAATACAAATTAATGTAAAATCTGCAACTTGCCACAAATTTAATGGTATAATTAGCTTGAGTTCTGATAACGAAAATGTTAAATTTTATTGTATAGATGAAAATCCGCAAAAACCAATTATAAGTATTTATAAATTAGCTGCTGGAACTTATAATTTTAAGGCTGAATTAAATACTGTTTCCAGAAATTTTACAGTAAATGTTACGGACAGTGGAATTGTAAAGTCAAGATTTACACATTACGAAATGACTCAGGCAGTTGGAGTACCAGTATATTTCTCAAATAAATCTACTGTTGATGGAAAAAGTTTTGAAGACATAGAAAATGTTTCATTCAAATGGTATTTTGGTGATGGGTTTAATTCATCTGAACCTAATCCGGAGCATAATTACAATTCAACAGGTTCTTTCACTGTTTCGTTAGTTGCCTATAATTCAGTAGGATGCAAAGATAGTTCAAACTCACTTCCTTTAACTATTGCAAGTTCCGACATTGATGCACCAAATATTTTTTCGCCCAATGGTGATGGTATTAATGATATATTTAAACCTGCAATTCAAGCAGTACGTAATTTCGATTGCGTAATTTATAATAGCAATGGCGAAGCATTGTACGAATGGAAAAACCCTGAACAAGGCTGGGATGGAAAAATAAATAACGGATTGCAAATGGCAAATCCCGGCATATATTTCTATATTATTAAAGTTGTTGGAATTGATGGTAAAGTAATGATGCAGAAAGGTTTTGTACAACTAACAAAGTAATACATTTCGTTTTGCAACTTTCATAAAGTTGGCTGTGGTTTGGTTAACTCCCGAATTGTTAAGAGATTAAAATCAAAAAATCATTGAAAATCAAAAAACAAAACCGTTTTATTGATAACATTATATAAAATAAAGAAATCTCACTAATACGGGATGAACTTTGTTTTGCGGAGAGGGGGGGATTCGAACCCCCGGTTCCTTAAAAAGGAACAACGGTTTTCGAGACCGCCGCATTCGACCACTCTGCCATCTCTCCAATTGCGGTTGCAAAGATAGCTTTTTAAGAGCAATCGAAAAAATATAACCTAATTTTTAATAAATTGAACGTTATTATTGTAATTTTTTCCTAAAACATGAATCACATAACTGCCTGCATTTAAATTAGAAACATTTAAATTAATCAATTTCTGGCTATTTAATATTTGTTGTTTTAAAACTACTTTTCCGTTAAAATCAACAATTTCAATATTTAAGTTTTCCTTTCCCTCATAATTTAAATGTAAATTTATTTTATCGGTAGTTGGATTTGGTTCGACAGAAATTAATTTTATTTCAGGTTTTTTAATGGTGTTTATATAAGTCAATATTTTGGTTGATGTTTCAACTGTGTTTGTAACAATTGGTTGATTAAAATCAAAATAAATATGAGCAGTATTAAATACATCGCCACCATTAGCTAATTGAGGACTGCACTTTACCGAGAATTTAACAAATCCATGGCTTCCAGCTTCATTGCTGGTTTCGTCAGGTAAATTAATATTGTTGAATGTGATAGTAACTTTCCCAAACTCAGAAATATTATATGTACAAGGGTGCGAAAATGATAATAATGAGAAAGTAGGAATTTGTAACCAATTACTTAAAGTATCAATAATTTTTACTGTAATAGCAGGAGATGTTCCGGTATTTTGAAAACGTACCGTATAAACAAATTCTTGTTGTGCTGCAGCCAAACTATTATCAATTAATCCACTTGGTATAACCTCTTTGTCGTTAGGGTCGTATGAACCAACAAAAATTCCATTTATTGTATCATTATTATTTACAATATTTGTATCATTGTTATTTGTTAAATTTGCATAAAGCTGGTAATTATTACCAAGTACAGCATTAGTATCTGAAATAAAAGTAACTCCAAAATTTTGATATTGCATTATATTTAAACAGATATTGTTCCAATAAATAACATTTCCAATAATAGAATCTGCTGCAGGATTTGAAGAAACATAATTAAAAATTGTGTCAAATGTTAATGAAAGGTTTCCACAACTTGCTGTAGTTCCAATATTATTAACTGTTATTGTTGAATAATAATTAAATCCTGGAACTGCACTAAAATAATTTGTGAGTGTGGTTGATAAATCAACAACATTAGGAATCATGTGAATTCCAAAATCTACATTTGTTGCTGTTGAATTAAGTACATAATAAGGTGGGTTAATGGTTGTGTAGTTATGATTATAATAAGGACATATTGTGTCTGGTGTTGAACACATATAAGCATTATAGTTACCAATAGAATCATCCATAAAATAAACGCTGCATAAAGGAACTTTTACCATTGCATTTGGAATACCATTTTCTAAAGTGTCTTTAATTCCATTGTTATTTAAATCATTATAAAAATTCCCGCTAAAATTTGCAACTGAACCACAGCTACAAGCACCAGCA
>JAVHRE010000424.1:6738-9539 GCA_036171495.1 Bacteroidales bacterium | reverse complement strand
ATAATCAGATTCCGAAACAAGTTCGGAATGACGTAACATTAATTTTTAGAAGTCCTCTTAATAACCTAATGTTCCAAAGAAATGAAAATTTTAGCCGTTTTATTTATTTTTATTCCTTACTTTTTGTTTTCGCAACAAAATAGTTTTTTACTTCTTACAAACGACAATTTTTATATTGATTCTTATTGTGCAACAACCGATAGTTTTTGCCATACTACTTTTAAACCTATTGTAAAATCAACTATACCCGAATATAAAACTATTGACAATAGGATTTTAAGAGCAGTAAGTGATAGTGCTTTTATAGCCAAAATGAAACATAAATGGTTTTGGAAAAAACTTTTAACTGATGATTTAATTACAGTTAACAAAGAGCAATTTCATTTATCAATTAATCCAATAATAAATTTTGAATATGGTTTAGATTCAACTAAAAGATTAACAGTAAATTCGAGGGGAATAATAATTAATGGCGACTTGTCTAATAAATTTTCATTTACAACTGGCGTAATAGAAACCCAGACTTTTCCGGAAAAGTATTTATCTGATTACATAAACATTAAAAACGTTGCACCCGGTCAGGGAAGAGTAAAATTATTTAAAAATACAGGATTCGATTATTCGTACTCTTTTGGGCATGTTTCGTATAGCCCATCAAAGCATTTTAATTTTCAACTTGGACACGGAAAAAATTTTGTTGGCGATGGTTATCGTTCACTTTTATTAAGTGATGTTCCTTTTAATTATCCATATTTGCGTTCTACAATTACCTATAAAAGAATTCAATACGTAAATTTATGGGCAGTTTTTCAAGAAGTAAAGCCTTACGATAACCGAACATTAGTTTATCAACGCAAACATGGTTCATTTACTTATCTTAATTTTTTAATTTCTCCAAAAATTCAATTAGGGTTATTCGAAGCTATTATCTTTCAAACAACTGATAGTACTACAAATAATAAAATACCTCTAAATTACTTTAACCCGGTAATTGGTTACAGAACACTTCAATACGGGTTGGATTATAAACATAATGCTTTAATCGGAATGTCAAACCATATTATTTTATTTAAACATTTAGTTTGTTACGAGCAGTTTATATTAGATGACATTAACAACAAAAACGATAATTCTAAAAACCGATTCGGGTATCAAATAGGAATTAAAGTGCTTGAGCCATTTAAAATAAAAAATTTATTTGTTTTAACAGAATACAATGCTGTTAAACCATATACTTATAGTTCAACAGTTGAACATCAAAATTATTCTGCATACAACGAACCACTTGCGCATCCTTTAGGAGCGAATTTTAAAGAATTTGTGTTTTTAGTAAAATATAGCTATAAAGATGTATTTTGCCAGTTAAAATTAACCACATCAAATACATACCAGTATTTTATAACATTAGATAATGGCACAAATATTTTTAATAATGTGAACGAGGCAAATTACAATAACATATACCACGATGTTACTAATTTTAATTTTGAAACAGGAGTAACAATTAACCAAAGTAACAGATTGCAATTAGTTGGGGGAATTCATTTAAGAGAAAACCTTCAGCCGCATACAACTTATTATTATATTTCTTTACGAACATCAATTTCCAATTTTTACTACGATTTTTAAATCGTAAATCGTAATTTTTTTTAAGTGGCAAAATATTTGGCTTTGTAGTTATTGAAATTTTTATAAAAAAGTTTTCAACAATTGTTTATAACTTTTTTCTTTATGCTGCGTATAAAACGCAAAAGATTTTAACAATAATTATTAACAAATGTTGATAAATTTTATAGCATTTCTTAATTTTACAACTTTAATACTTACATTTGAGCGTTTTAGTTGATTAATTGAACAACTATGATTAAGTATTTAATATTACTTTTTAATTTTATTGGATTTCTGTTAGTTGATTTGTTTTTAAGCAATGTTTCAGTATCCATTAATGCCCCTGCTGAAGCTGCTCCCGGTAGCAGTTTTACAGTAGAACTTACTATTTCAAAAACAGATTTGAAAAGTTTTGCACGTTACCAACAAGATTTTCCTGTTGGGTATACTGCTACACAACTTAATTCTTATAACGGTGGGTTCACTTTTCAAGACCAGAAACTAAAAATAATTTGGCTTATTGTTCCACCCGATTCCACATTTACAGTTACATACAACGTTAAGGTTGACCCAACTGCCGAAGGTCCTTTAGTTTTAAGCGGTTCTTTTAGTTATATTGACAATAATGAGCGTAAAACTATGACTATCCCGAGTAAAACCGTAATAATAAGACCTCAAGGAGCTATTGCTAATAATACTCAAAATCCCGACAGTATCAACAATAAACAAACGGTTAATAATACACTTAATCAAAACTTTCCTGCCGACCAAATATTTTGTTATCGTCAAATAGTTCGCGATATTGACGGAATTACAGTTCATTTGTTAGTTAGCACTGGTATCCTTTCTAAAGATAAATTTGGAAAAGTTCAGGAAACAATTCCTTCAGGTTATACCGCAACAAATATTGAAAATAAAGACGCTATCTTTTCATTTAAAGATAACCATGTAAAATTCTTGTGGATGACATTACCCGCCGAAAGTCAATTCCAAATTAGTTATAAACTTACTGCAACATCGCCTACTTCAGAAATGCCCGACCTTTCCGGCTCATTCTCTTATGTTGAAAATGAAGGAACAAAAATAAAAACAGTAGAAAACCACGACTTTCTTGGCAACAATATGCTCGCAAATAATCAAATATCTGATAAACAAAAATCAGATAAGCAAATTGCCGATAAACAACTTGCTGA
>JAVHRE010000424.1:0-6638 GCA_036171495.1 Bacteroidales bacterium | reverse complement strand
CAGACAAACAAATTGCCGACAAACAAAAATCTGACAAGCAGATTGCAGACAAGCAACTTGCTGACAAACAAAAATCAGATAAACAACTTGCAGATAAACAAAAATCTGACCAACAAAAATTAGACAAGCAACTTGCAAATAAGCAAAAATCGGATAAGCAAATCGCCGACAAGCAAGCTATTGTTGTGCCTGAAACTGGCGTAAAGTATAAAGTACAAATTGGAGCCTACAAAAGATATTTGAATGTTTCTTATTTTAAAAGATTGCAAGTTTCAGAACCTGTATCTGTTGAGCTTAACAACGGGCTTAATAAATATTTAATTGGGTTACATTCCGAATACAAAGAAGCTCGCGACCATAGAGTTAAAATTTGGCAAAGTACACCAATTCGCGATGCTTTTGTTTCTGCCTATAACAATGGTAATAGAATTACTGTTCAAGAAGCTTTGATGGTAGCAAACCAAAAATGGTATCAATAAATAACATTTTGATTTAAAGTTTATAGTTTTTAGTTTGAGGTTGTTAAAAACTCCAAACCTGAAACCTGAAACCAATTTTTATTATTTTCGTAAAAAAACAAAAACTTAACCACATGTTTGCTAAATATCAATTAATCTGCATAATATTATTTTTACCACTTCTTGTTTCGAGTCAAGTGCAAACTCCCGATACCACAAAAAACCCCTATCAATATTTATTGCTCGACACAAATCCTCAAGTTGAAAAGTTTATATATAAACCAGTTTTAGGAATTGGGCACGGAGTTTTTACTTTTTTTGGCGATGTAAAAGATAATTATAATTCAAACCCTTTGGTTGGACGTTCTGCAATAATTGGTACAGTTTCAAGAAATATTAATTCATTTTTAGAACTTAATTTTAATATTACTTATGGTAAATTAACTGGTAATGCTCACACACCATCACAAAATATTAATTTTCAGTCAGAAATACTTATTGGCGGAATTAATTTGAATTATAACTTTAAACAATTAATTAAAAAGCCCAGCGATGTAATGCCATACATTTCACTTGGTTTTGAATCTTTTGAATTTAATTCTAAAGCCGATATGTATGATGCTAATGGAAATCTATATAACTATTGGTCAGATGGCACAATCAGAAACGTTCCCGAAAGTCACAATAATGAATTAACCAGTATCATTATACAACGCGATTACAAGTACGAAACTGATTTGCGAGGACTTAATCTCGATGGCTTAGGTAAATACCCTCAAGTTGCATTTGCTTTACCAATTGATTTCGGATTTAAATTGCAATATTCCAATAGATTATCTGCTAGAATTGGAGCAACATATCATATAGCATTTAACAATAATGTAGATAATGTTAGTAACAAAGGTGAAGGCATTAGGAAAGGTAATAAACATGGTGATAATTTTCTTGTTACTTATGTTTCAATTCATTATGATTTATTTTCGCCACCAAAACTTTCAGCACTTGAACAACATTATGACGATGTGCAGTTTGCCTCAATTGATGCCGAAGATGAAGATGGCGACGGAGTTATAGATTTATGGGACGAATGCCCACAAACTCCACCTGGGGTTAAAGTCAATTCAAAAGGTTGTCCGCTTGATAAAGATAATGACGGCATTCCAGATTATTTAGATAAAGAATTAGAATCTGCAAAAAATGCAATTGTAGATTTAAACGGGGTTACTTATACCGACGACCAAATTACTGCCATTTCAAAAACACCTAATGCTATAGCAATGAATAAGCTCTGCGATTATTACCCAAGTTTCTGTAACGAGTCTTCGGTAGTTAAAAAATTTAAAAGCATAGATGTAGATATTCCGGAAAAATTTAAACCTGTTGATTTGAATAATGATGGCTATATTTCAATAGAAGAATTAAATATTGCTATTGATAAATTTTTCGACTTCGGAACAAATTTCACTACCGAAGATATTTATGAACTTAATACCTTCTTCTTCGACCAATAAAAATTCCCCTTTAGACCAAACATACTTTATACCAAGTTGCTGCGAAATTCAATAATATCAGTTATTAAATGAACACCTCATTTTTAAGGAGATGTAAAATAATTTCATATTATTGGAGCATAATTTGTAATTTTGCGATATAAAAGACACAAAAACAGCCTGCTTATAGCAGACAGGTGTTGATTAGGTTTAACAGTTTAATTACAATATGATTTCTGACACAATTGCTTTTTTAACTTCTTCACACTCCCCTTATGATGACAGAATATTTTATCATCTGGCAAAATCGCTTTCTAAATTTTACAAAATAAGCATTATTTCTAGTACAATAGACATTTCAAAATCAGTTGATAATATAAAAATAACGGGATTTGATTGGAATGAATTACCTAAAAATAAAAAAGTTAATTTATTTTATAATTATTTAATTGAATCTAAACCAAACATTATAATATCATCTGAACCTTTACCAATTATTGCGGCTTATAAATACAAGAAAACACGTAAAGAAAAAATTAGAATAATTTATGACATAACAGAATGGTACCCATCAAAAAAAAATATTGAAGGATTATATTACCCAAAAAGAATTATAATCTTCTTTAAATTATTATTTTCCAATCTGTTCATATCTTCACTTTGTAATGGTTTTATTTTTGGTGAATATTACAAAAGTGTCCCTTATCGCATCTTGTTTCCATTCAAAAAATGGGAAATAATTACTTATTTCCCTAAGCTTGATTATATTAAGTACAAAAAAGCAAAACTAAAAAAAAATTATATTTGCTTGGGATATTCGGGAAGAATAAGCACTGAAAAAGGTATTAAAAATATTATTGAGGTAGCAAAAGCTATTAAACGTAAAAAACCTGAATTAGCTGTTAAGATAAAAATAATTGGTTGGTTTATTAATATTAAAGATAAGGACGAATTTATTATGCTGTGTAGTAAAGTACAGAACATTCAAATAGAGATATTAGAGCGTCAGGATTTTGAAATATTTTCTGAAAAACTTCAAAACATTGATATATTCTTAGATCTTCGTAAAGATGATTTTGAAAACCAAAGGTGCTTGCCAATCAAACTATTTTATTATGCAGGATGTGGAAGACCTGCTATTTATACTAACCTTAAAGCCATTAGACGTGAAGTGAATGTTAGCCAGTTTGGTTACCTTGTAAATCCAATGAATACAGATGTCATTTCAGATTATATTATAAATTATATATACAATCCGTTTTTATACTATAGACATTGTATAAATGCACGAAAATTAGCAGAAAAAAAATATAACTGGCAAAATATTGAGCCAACTTTGTTTAAGTTTATTAAAAAATTCAAATAATCATGTTTATAGCAATAATATGTATTTACAAGATTTAGCTAAAACCTTTATTTCAAAAAGCATAACATTATTATTAAACTTTGCTGTTGTTATTTTAACGACTCATCTATGGGGTGCCGAGGGAAGGGGAATAATATCAATTGTAATAGCAAATATGGTAATTATTACTGTTTTTAATAATGTATTGAGTGGAAGTTCAATGTCTTTTATGCTCCCAAAAACAGGATTATCTAAATTGATACTGCCCGCAATTATTTGGATAATTACATTAAGTTTTTTAGGTTCAATTCTTTTTTCAAAAATTCAATATAATAACATTCTTCTTCTATTTGTTATTACACTTTTCACTTCTTTGTTAAATATGAATTTATGTATATTTATTGGCAAAGAGAATATAAAATGGTATAATTTATCCGGTATATTATTTCCGCTTTTTGTGTTTTTGTTCGTTTTATTTTTTGAATATATACTTAATATAAAGTCGGTTAACTCATATTTTGGGGGTTACATTATTGCCGGGTTTGTTCTCCTGTTTATTACATGGTTTAAAATAATGCCATATTTTGAAAACAAAAAAACGACTATCTCGTGGAATACAATACTTAAAACTTTTGGTTATGGGTGGAAAAACGAATTAAGTTATTTGCTGCAATTTCTAAATTACCGGCTTTCGTATTTTTTTATATTGTATTATAAAGATATTAAGTCAGTTGGATTATTATCGGTCGGAATTGCTATTGCCGAATCTATTTGGTTAATAAGCAAAAGCATATCCACAGTCCAATATTCAAAAATCATAAATATGAAAGATGAAAAAACTGCAATTAGCTTAACAACATTTTCTGCAAAATTAAGTTTAATTGCTTCTGTTATGTTGATTGTAGTATTAATATTAATTCCTTCTAATGTTTATGGATTAATTTTCGGTAATGAGTTTATAAAAGTAAAGCAAATTTTGTACTTGTTAATTCCAGGGATAATTTCAATTGCTTTCTCAAACATTTATGGACATTATTTTGCTGGTGTTAATCGGATGAAAATTTTAATAATAAAATCCGCTTTAGGACTATTTATAACAATCCTTTTTTCTATAATATTTATTCCACTTTTCGGATTAACAGGAGCATGTATTGTGATTTCGCTTTCTTATTTAGTATCATCTATTTATTTAATAGTAATGTTTTATAAAGAAAAAAATGCAATTATTCTCAAACCATGAAAAATTCAGGATTAATGAATTAAGATTTTTACTTCTTAAACTTGTGGTGAGCGAAGCCGAACCATCATTAATTCCAAAATTATTGTAGTTTACTTTTATGTTGAAAGAAATATTTATGGATTATGATTTTTTATAATATATTTACGTCTAAATGGTTTTAGAATTAACACTTTGATTTCATGGAATCGTCATTAGAAAAATATTTTTTACCTTTTAGAAATAATATCATTGGTATAAACAAATCATACAATAGTATTGCAGGTAAAAAGAAAATAATTTATTGCGATTGGATTGCAAGCGGAAGATTATATAAGCCTATTGAGCAAAAATTAATTAAAGATTTCGGTCCTTTTGTTGCAAACACTCATACCGAAACTAACGAAACAGGTACCAGAACAACTTTTGCTTATTTTAAAGCACACGAAATAATTAAAAAACATGTGAATGCAGGTTCAAATGATGTAATAATTACAGCCGGAGCCGGAATGACTGCGGTTATTAATAAATTTCAGCGTATTTTGGGATTACGTTCTTGCGGAAGGGTTATGAATTCGCCCTGTCTTAAAGATAGAGAAAAACCGGTAGTTTTTATTACACACATGGAGCATCATTCAAACCATACTTCGTGGTATGCAACCATGTCTGATGTTGTTATAATTAAGCCAGATAAAAATTTATTAATTGATTTAAACGATTTTGAACAACAATTAAAAAAATACAAAGACAGAAAATTCAAATTAGCTTCTATTACAGCATGTTCAAATGTTACGGGTATATATACACCATATTATAAAATTGCAAAACTTATGCACCAACATGGTGGTTTATGTTTTGTTGATTTTGCTGCATCTGCACCTTACGTTAATATTGATATGCATCCGAAAGATTCGATGGAAAAATTAGATGCAATATTTTTTTCGCCACATAAGTTTTTAGGTGGACCTGGTTCAAGCGGAGTTTTAATTTTTGATAAAGCTATGTATCATAATGCAATACCCGACCAACCCGGTGGCGGAACTGTTGATTGGACTAACCCATGGGGCGAATATAAATTTGTTGATGACATTGAAATTAGAGAAGATGGAGGAACACCCGGATTTATGCAAGCTATACGTGCAGCATTGGCAATAAAACTAAAAGAAAAAATGACTGTCGAAAAAATTAAAGCACGTGAAAAAGAAATGATGAAAATTATTTGGTCCAAAATATCGTCTATTTCGGGAATTAAAATTTTAGCCGAAAATGAAACTAATCGCCTTTCTGTTATTTCATTTTATCACGAAAACATACATTACAACTTAATTGTTAAACTTTTAAGCGATTATTTTGGGATTCAAGTTAGGGGTGGTTGTGCTTGTGCAGGTACTTATGGACATTATTTGTTAAACGTAAGTTACGAAAAATCAAAAGAGATAACAAATAAAATAAATAATGGCGATTTTTCAGAAAAACCTGGTTGGGTAAGACTTTCGTTGCATCCAACAAACACAAACGAAGAAATACAAACTGTGATTTTTGCCCTAAAAGAAATTTCTAAAAACTATAAGAAGATGTCTGAAAATTATGATTATTCATCACATAAAAATGAATTTTATCTTATTAATACGATAAAAACAAAAAATGATTTTAATATTAATGCCTTATTTTCGATATAATTATTGAAATTTATTTTGATAATTGAAAAAGAGTGCGTAATTTTGCAATCCAAAATAAAAATGAAAATATTTTAAATATGAAAAAAGATATTCATCCAACAAATTACAGACTTGTAGCATTTAAAGACATGTCTAACGAGCACACTTTTATTACAAAATCTGCAGCTCAAACCAAAGAAACCATTGAAATAGATGGAGTTACTTATCCTTTAATTAAAGTGGAAATTTCTAACACATCGCATCCATTTTATACCGGAAAAATTAAACTTGTTGACACAGCTGGACGTATTGATAAATACCGTACTCGCTATAACAAAAAAGACGCTATTAAAGAATAACATAAATAATTTTTATAATAAAAAGCCTCGTTTGGGGCTTTTTTTATTTCTGTAACAGGTGTAAGTTCAATTAGTAAATGCAACTTTTTAGGTGAATGAGGGTTTTTAAAAG
>JAVHRE010000423.1:2196-9596 GCA_036171495.1 Bacteroidales bacterium | reverse complement strand
CCATAATAACTTGTTCCACCTGTATCTATTGTTGCAATTGGGTGTGTAATGTTTGGAGATGGTGAGAAAACTGTATTATGAACAGTATCCATCCAATAGCCGGTTCCATATGCAGGTTGTTGAGCAGATAAATCAGAAAATGTTGGACCGCAAACAAATGTGTCGGTTGCATTTACTGTTTGGTTTGCAGTTTGTATGCTACCAAAATAAATATTTATAGAATCATGCCCATAACAAACTCCATTAAACTCAGTCCAAACCATTTTTACAGTATCATTTTGTGAGACATATCTAATCCATGTACATGGAATATATTGGTTTGATGGAATATCATGAGTAATAGTATCAATAGGTGCATCATAATAAGCAACACCACCTTGAGGGCAACTCCATGCACCACCGGAAACAGTTGTATCGGCACATATATAAGCAAATATACCGCAAACGCTTGTATCTAAACCAGCATCGGGCATTGGAACTATTTTGAAATTAATAATAACTGTATCACGGTCGGAACATGTAGAATTACCTAAATTCATTTCTTTCCAAATAAAAGTATATGAACCGAAATTTGAAACTGTTACAAGAGAAGAATCATTAGTTGATGGGATAAAATTAGCTAAACCCGGATTCCCTGCTGAAGAACTCCACAATCCGGTATGGTTATCAATACTCCAGTTTCCGGTTAAATTATAAGATAAACCGCATATTGCTGAATCTAAACCAGCATTTGCATTAGGAATTTGGTAGAATGTTACTAAAGTACTATCTACTGAACCGCAACTTGCACCATTTAAAGCATGCCAATAGAAATATACAGGATGTTGACTGTTTACCCAGAAACTGCTGCCAATCGAACTTGCATCAATATTTGGATTCCATGGAATTGGGTCGCTGCCTGTATAATTAATATTAATTCCGGAAACATTGCTTGTCCACCAGGCATTTATAATTCCACTTCCAATAGTATCAGCTTGTAATTGCCCGGCAAATCCACAAATGGATTGTGGTTGTCCAGCTTCTGCATGGGGAGGTTTTATAAATGTAATGGTAACAGCAGCACTACCGGGACAAATACCATTAAAGGCATGCCATGTAAATGTAACATTATGAGTAGTTTGTGTGAATTGTTGTATCCAAGCTGTTGCAGTAGGATAGGTTGCATCGGGAGTAAATATTGTTGATTCAGATGAAGTCCAGTAACCCGGATACAAACTATCTGCTACAAGATGTGCAATTTGTCCACATGCAGTTGTATTATTTCCAGCACTTACAACTGGTATTGCTAAGAAATCAACTCTAACAGTATCACGACTTGAGCAAATGCCGTTAGTTTCTGTCCATACAAAATAATATGTTCCGTAGCCTGTATTTGCCTGAGCGTTTGCATTAGGGGAAGTTGATGGAATAATAGTTGCATTATTAGGAGCAACAGTTGTCCACGAACCTGTTGAACCACTTATACTTGGTATTGCATGTAAAGTGTAAACCAAACCACAAATCTGGTCTTTTTCACCTGCATCGGCAATGGGTTGTTGAATAAATGTAATAAAAACATCATCAGTTGAATCGCATGCACCACTAACTTCATGCCATTGAAAATGATAAACTCCAGCAGTATTAACAGTTACATCTGTACTATTAGAAGATGTACTTCCAAACGTTGCACTTCCGGTTCCGCTAATCATTGACCATGCACCTACGTTACCTGGTGCAGGAATTGAACCTTGCAAAGCATAAGTAAAACTACAAACACTTGCATCTGGTCCGGCACTTGGGCTGGGAGTAATACAGCAGTTTAATGTTGTTGAATCAAGTACCTGAACCTGTTGAAGCGTAGATGTAGAAACACAATGAGTAACATTATCGGTTACAGTTAAATATATACTTTGAGGTCCAATTGTACTCCATGTTACATAATTAGGACCGCAACCAGTACCAGGAACAGAAGTTCCACTTCCCCAGTTCCATTGGTAGTTGTAATTCCCATTGCATGGAGCCTGAACAACACTTGAGCTATTTATACAAATAGGACTTTGTGCAGTAAAAGCAGAAGAAGGAACAGGATTTACAACTACAGTATGTGTTGTAGTATCGGAATGGCAACCATTTGAACCAGTTACCCATAAACTTACAGGTTGGCTGCCTGATGTAGAGTACGTTACCGTATGAGGTCCAATTGTTACGGCGGTAGATGGCGTACCATTTCCAAAATTCCAGTTAAATTGAGAACCACCTGAACCTGTGTATGTCATTGTACTAGTTTGACCTGCACAAATTGGTGATGTTGTTGTAAATGCAGATGTAGGAATAGGTTGAAAAGTTACTGCAACTGTGTCTGAACATGTTAAACCAGATGAATTAGTTACTTGCCATACTATATTATATGTCCCGGTAGCAGCTACTGTTGCTGTTGCAATAGGAGAGTTAATACCTGCACCTCCATAAGTAATAATTCCAGGTTGGGCAATCCAGTGAGTATTAACATCACCGGTATTTTCAATTGCATTCAAATTTGCTGTTAATCCACATACTGTAATATTACCTCCTGCATTAGCAGTACAAGCATTACATGGACCAGGTGCTGTATATGTTACAGTATAATTACAACTTGTAGCATCAGAAAATGTTGCAGTTAATGTATGCTGCAGACCATCGGAAAGAATACCACAAAGATTAAATGCAGTTGGGCTATTAAATGGTGGATTAAAAGTTTGACTAATACCACTTGGCTGGTCAACTATTGTTAAAGTACCTGTTGTAATGGGATTTGAAGTAAAATGATATAGTAAACTTCCATTAACACAATATTGGTTAGTTTGTGGATTACATGGGTTTACTGTATAAGTAATATTATCGAAATTACAATATACAATATTACAGTTAGTTGTTCCACTACCTCCATTTTGGCTAAAATTAATATTACATGGTTGGTTTGAATAATTTGTAATAAGTAAAATATAAAATTGTCCTGTTATACCATTAGGAATGGTAGCGGTTTCGTTCCAACTTGTAGAATAACTGCAACTTACACCAGGATTAGACATTAAATTTGAAGCGCAAGCAATTGGAAGAGTTGCAAAAGGTCCCCACATAATAAAGTCAATATCAACATTTGGCGTACTTGACATATAAATGCTAATAGGTCCGGAATTAGCAATTTGTAAAAAATACCATGCAGGATTTGGTGTAGATCCTAAGCATCCAACAGAACCCAATTGTGGAACATTTGTACTGGCAGGGAACGTATATGAAGTTCCGGTACAAAACGGGTCGGCTGATGAACAATCAGTACCTTGTCCAAAACCATTTATACTAAATAAATACAGTATAAAAATTAATAATAAATTTATCTTTTTCATATTTTAATGTTTTTCAAATTATTTAATAGATTGTAAATATTCTGTTTTAGCTTTAACAGCTTCATTCAAAAATTTATCGTTTTGTATAAACCAACCATTTTGTTCGGCTTTTTCTTTTTCTTCAGGATTTTTCAGTACCCAATTTCTTTTAAATTCAATATCTTGGATATGCTGATTTAGTTGAGTTAATTTTGTGCATTGTTCTTCGGTAAATGATTTCCAGTTATCAATTGAAAATATCTCATCTTCTACATTTACAAAAGCAACACCACCTTCAACAAAAATATTTTTTAAATATTCGAAATCGGCTTGCGAAAAAATTTCCATTTTGCCTGTTCGCATACCCTTATTTGTTGTAGAAGAGATTGTTGAAGTAATTACACCTTCGTTTTTTAATAATTTAGTAACAAATTGTTGGGCTGCCTCATCAGATAAACCTGCAATTTGAAATTCGATTTTTGATGGCGATTGGCTATGATTGTAATATGCCTGACATAAGTTATTTTGAAATATTGCGGTTACTGCAACATTTTGTTGTGCATTTAAACTTGAAATGCTAAATAATAATGCAAAAAACAAAAACATTCTAAAGTGTATCATATTGATTTTTATTAAATTATTTGTTTTCATTAATTAATTTTATTGTAAGACAAATTAAGTGATAAATTCGTTGCCTCGCAAAAATATTTTTTTTATAATATTTAAGTTCTGATTTAAAAAATTGTAACTACTCACCCGGCAAAATTACAAAACATTCCCGCCTTCCCGTCATTCCCGCGAAGGCGGGAATCTCCCGGTAATAGAAAAATAGTGCTTCGAATAGGGGATTCCCGCCTTCGCGGGAATGACGAATAAAAAAAAACAGGCACGATTAATACCTAAGTAGTTACTTGTTCGTTAATATGCTGCTCAATAATATCCCGGGTGAGTAGTTATAAAAAATTAATCGCAATTAACTTTATTATTCTTAATTAAAAAACTGTTAAGTTCATTAATTTCAAAATCTTTTAACACTATATGTTTTTTATTATCAAGCAAATAAATACGAGGTATCATAAAAAGCTTATATGTTTGAATAAAATCATTCTTTTTAGTAGAGTCGTAAACGTTTAACCATTTGAATTTATTGTTTTGAATGTATGTTTTCCACTGTTTTTGATTATCGGTAGCGAGAACTGCATACACTTGAAAAAAATCAGAGTTATATGAATTGTAAATATTTTTTAATTCAGCCAGATATTCTGCACAATGTTCGCATTCGGGATCCCAAAAAAGTACTAATGTGTAGCATGATTTTACATCATAAAGTGATAACTTTTTTCCAATAGTATCAGAAAGAATAAGAGGTGGAGCTATTGCCCCAATTAGAGTAGGTTTTAGGTCGTAAATATGTTTTTTTAATCGTTCAATAAAATCTTCATTAACCCAAGGGGCAAGTTCGTTTAAGTAATAATTTTCAGCAACATATACAAACGCCTCATCATTAGGGATTTCGCCAGATAAATCAAAAGTGCTTAATAAAGTATTTAACAAGAACCTATAAACTTCAGGGTTTTTTAAACTTTTTCCGAGTATTAAATCAATTGATTTATTTATTGTATCAGGGTTGTTTTCAACAAGTTTACCATAATAATTCATGATTTTATTATAAAGAACGGGCGAAAACAAAAGTCTTTCGTCGTTAAAGTCATAATTATCAAAATAATGAATTGTTAAATAGCTCATTTTTCTATCAAGAGCTGCAGGATTATCTGCTTTAGCAAGTGTTTCTGGAATTTCGGGGTCGAGCATTGATTTTAAAAGCGAAGCAAAAAATGTATTTGGATTTTGCTTAATTATTCTGTTACGTTCTCTTCTTATTTCGAATTGCAAGCTGTCTATTTGCTTATTATTTAGTTTATTAACAGATTTTGACAATTCGGAAATTTTAGTTAATTTTTCTGTCGAAAACTTTTGATATTTTGCATAAATTTCATTTTCGTCACTTCCTTCAATCACCAGATTGAAATTTAGATTTAATGTGTCATTTTTAACTTTAAACACCTGTTTTTTAGGCATTAATATATCAAAATAAGTCATTTTGGGTAGCACAATCATATAAACACCTTCGGGCAATTCTTTATTACCTTCAAAAATGCCTTTACCGTTATTATCAAGCTTTGTGGTATCTATAACAAATTGCTCGTTTCCATAATGATAACCGAGATAAACATTAGAATCGGCTAATTGTTTAAGCTGAATTTCAATTTTGTAACCTTGAGCAAATAAAATTGTTTGTAAAAAAAATAATAGAAATAAAATTATACATTCTTTGGCGTTTTTCATTAGTAAGTTTAGAATTTGGTTTTTGTTTAATATTGTGCTGAAGTGGCACGGTTTTAAACCGTGCCACAATTTAGCACATTTTGCATATCACTTTTTATCTTTATTTCTTTCGAACTCTAAAAATTTCTCAATTTGGTCAACTCCAATACGTTTTGCAATAATTTTTTTATTTCTATCGAGAATATAAATTACAGGCGTGCTATAAATATCGTATAAATTGCGGAAATTTGTAAAACGGTACTTATCATATACATTGAGCCAGTCGAGTACATGCTCATTAATGAATTTTTTCCATTCGGTTGTGTCGTTTTGTGTATATACTGCAAATACTTCTACACCTTTATCTCTAATAGTTTTATACAATTCGTAAAGTTTAGGTATTTCTTTTTTGCAATGTCCGCAACTTGGTTCCCAAAAAACTAATATAGTATAATCGGCTTTTACATATTTTAATTGTTGCCATTTGCCATTAACATCTTCCATTTTTAAATCGGGAGCAATTTCGCCTAACATATTGGGTTTAATTTTGGCTACTCTATCACCAATTTTTGAAATCAGAGTTGAATCTGCCCACCAACACTGGTCAGACAAATAGTATTTATCGGCAAGATTAACAAAAACCCTATCCATTCCCATTATTTGCGAAGTTTCGAAATAGTTAGTTATATAAATAACAGTATATTGGAAGAAATATTTATTTTTTCTTGATAACTCACAAACCTTAATAGCTTCTTTTATAAGTGAATCGGGTTGAGTAAGAACAATATTTTTAAAAAAGTCTTTCATTTTACTTTCAATAAAAGGAGTTCTTAATAATCTATCATCGCTAAAATCAACATTATCCCAATAATGGTCTTTATTATAAAGATATTGAAACAATCGAGTTAACGAATCGCGTTTAGCTATATTTTCGGGGTAATTAGGAGTCGGTATTTCAACCGGAGTAAGCACATTTAATATTTTTGCAAGTAACGATGCAGGGTTGTCTTTTTTTATCTTTTCCCAGTACTCTTTACGTTCGTTATCTATTGCCATTCCTTTATCTTGCCATATTTTTAATGAATCCTTCATCTTTTTATCGGTAAGTTCTTTTATTTTATCGGTTGCGGCATGCATTTGTTTTTCGAGACGAGCCATTGCACGCTGCCAATCAAAAAATATTTTATTTTCATCGGAACCGGACACTTTTATTTTTTCAATAAAATTTGATGTGTCTGTTTCAATAGAAAATTGAGTTGATTTATCAATTAAAAACTCAAAATATTGCTTTTTAAGTGCAGGAATAATAACGACATAAATTCCACCATCTAACTTTTTTGTTCCGGAAAAAATCCCAACTCCATTTTTATCAACTAAAGTTGTATCGTCAGAATAAAGTTTATCGGCAAAGCGATGAGCTAAATACAACGTGTCCTTTTCGGGAAGATTTTTAATTTTCACTTTTATTTTATACTCTTGTGCATTTAATATATTAGCACTTAACACTATAAAAAGGATTAATGAAAAAATATTTTTTGTAGTCATAATTTATTTTTTTTGCAAAAATACATTTCAATTTTCATTTATAAACATCAAGACAAAATTTTAAGCATTTGCGTTGCCTTGTTTAACATATTTTAACCTCTCTTAATCGCAAGTTACAAGTATCAAATTCCAAATATCAAATTCCAAATATCAAATTCCAAATATCAAATTCCAAATATCAAATTCCAA
>JAVHRE010000423.1:0-2096 GCA_036171495.1 Bacteroidales bacterium | reverse complement strand
CAAATTCCAAATATCAAATTCCAAATATCAAATTCCAAATATCAAATTCCAAATACCAAAACGCAAATAACAATGTACATAATACTAAGAAATTGTTACTATTCGGGTTAAATTTTATTGATAGTATTTTGGTTTGGTGTGCAGGATGGAATATCACACTGCTTCCCAATGGACAAGGGGGCATGCCCCTTTGTCATTACTCAAACCCTGCCTCCTTTTTCGCATCCAGCTTCCCAAACCAAAACCCTCTCTCTTTCCAACTACCCGAACAGTAACAAGAAATCTCAAAACACATAAAAACACGAAACCAAAAACTTGTTATATCTTTGCAAAGATAAAAATTATAAAATGATAATAGAAAACTATATATGTGGCGAATTTTGCAAGACAATAACTAATTTATATTCACAAAGCATTGATATTAAACAAGTACAAGTTCAAAAAACAAAAAAAGAATTTAATGGAGATTTTACAATAAATGTATTTCCTTTTTTAAAAATATCTAAAAAATCGCCAGAGCAAACCGCTACAGAAATCGGTAATTATTTAAAAGAAAACATTTCAGAAATAAGTTCTTTTGAAGTAATTAAAGGATTTTTAAATATTACTTTCTCAAATTCATTTTGGCTCAATAAATTAAATAAACATAGTGATAATGTTATTGAGAATAATAAATCACAAAATATATTAATTGAATATTCTTCACCAAATACCAACAAACCCTTGCACTTGGGGCATATCCGAAATAACTTAATTGGACATAGCTTGAGCGAAATATTAAAAGCAAACGGGAATAATGTTACAAAAGTTAATTTAGTAAACGACCGTGGAATACATATTTGCAAATCAATGCTGGCATGGCAAAAATGGGGAAATGGAATTACTCCCGAAAAAGCAAATAAAAAAGGCGATAAACTTGTAGGCGATTTTTATGTTTTATTCGATAAAGAATATAAAAAACAAGTAGCAGAATTAATTTCGAATGGAAAATTAAAAGAAGAAGCAGAAAAAAAAGCAGAGTTAATTATTGAAGCTCGTGAAATGTTAAGAAAATGGGAAGCCGGCGACACCGAAATATACAAACTATGGGAAACTATGAATAGTTGGGTTTACAAAGGATTTGAACAAACGTACAATTTGTTAGGAATAACATTTGACAAAACATATTACGAATCGCAAACCTACGGACTTGGTAAAGATGAAATTATTAAAGGCGTTGCAACAGGTGCATTAATAAAAAAAGAAGACCATTCAATTTGTGCCGATTTAACAAGTGATGGATTAGACGAAAAAGTGCTTTTGCGTAGCGACGGGACATCAGTATATATTACTCAGGATATTGGTACAGCTATAATGCGTAAAAAAGAATTTAATGCCAATAAAATGATTTACATTGTTGGCAACGAGCAAATTTATCACTTTCAGGCATTAAAACTCGTACTTAAAAAACTTGGATATAATTGGTACGATACTATTTCACATCTTTCGTATGGCATGGTTGAATTGCCCGAAGGCAAAATGAAATCACGCGAGGGAACTGTTGTTGATGCCGATGATTTAATACAGGAAATGTTTGATACGGCTAAAACAATTTCATCGGAACTTGGTAAATTAGATGGACTTACCGAAAAAGAAATAGAGCAAATAATTAAAATTGTTGGACTTGGAGCTTTAAAATATTTCATTTTAAAAGTTGACCCTAAAAAGAATATGCTTTTTAATCCTACGGAATCTATTGATTTTAATGGCAATACAGGACCTTTTATTCAATATACTTATGCCCGAATAAAATCAGTTCTGCGAAAAGCAAATGAGCTTAATATTATTACTCCTGAAAAAATTAATGATAAAATTGAACTAAACGAAATTGAAAAATCAATTATAAAACAAATTGTAAATTATAACAATATTGTAAATGATGCTGCAAATGAGTTAAATCCTTCAATAATTGCGAATTATATTTATTCGCTTGTAAAAGATTATAATCAGTTTTATCACGATTACAGCATTTTAAAAGAAGAAAATATTGAAAAAAGGAATCTCAGACTTTTTATTAGTAAACATACTGCTTCAGCTATAAAAAATAGTATGAATTT
>JAVHRE010000422.1:0-1862 GCA_036171495.1 Bacteroidales bacterium | reverse complement strand
GTCGAATTGCTTAAAATTTTCAAGGTGGCAGTCTTTTTACTTATTAGCGGTAACGTTTGGCGCTTGGAAAAGCTGGGCATTTAGCCGCAGTCGGTGTCAAACCGCTAAAAAGTTTACAATTTGTTAAAATTGTCAAGTTGCCCATAACTGCCCAGTTTTTGCCAAACGTGTGTTAGCCATTCGTTGTTATTTGTTGTCGTCGAATTACGATCATGTCAACGAGATGCAAGATAATAAATTTGTTCCGCATTATCAACGAGCTTTTATAATATTTGTTGATTCATCTATGTTTTTGGGTAATGAAAAATTTACATTTACAGCTCGAATATATAAAACCTTTAATTTTCGTAATCCCACAATACCTTCAATAAGTGTTAATTGCTTCATGAATTCGAGATGTACAGATTTTAATAAAAAATTACTTGAAAATGAAAATGGGATTTCTTTAAGTTTATTGCATTCATAGAAATTTATTCTTTTCAAACTTTTCATATTCTTAATATTTGAAATATCTATTAATTCTTCATTATGACTAATGTGTAGTTCTTTAAGATTATATAATTTATAAAAATTACTTGGAAAATTTTCAATACCAATGTGATTTAAATATAATTTTTTTAAAGTTCTACAGCTTGTGATTCCTTCTATATTTTTAAGATTGTTTAGGTCTAACAAAGTCATTTTCTTAAATCGACATTTACTCATATCAAAATTGATTTCATTTAATGAGGATAAATTTGAAATTTCAATCTCTTTTAAATACTTTAAAGAACTAATACCATCAATAAATTTCAATGAATCGTTACCAGAAATACTGAAAAAAGTCAAATGTGTTAATTTAGAAAAATCTGCAATAGAATTTTTAAGACCAGTACTGCTGATAATAACATGAGTTAGTTTTTTATATTGAGCAATATTTGAAATATCAGTTAAATAAGTAAGGTTAGATATGGTTAAGCTTTGTATCTTTTTCCCAAAATTTGCAGGAAATATTTTCATATTACCCCCATATATAAATAATGTTTTTAGTTGCTTTAAGGTTGATATATTTGTGTAATCTATAAAGTTAGAATCGACATATAATTTGAGGTCCACGATTTTATTATTAGATTTAAATTGAGGAATGTCGTGAAGTTTTAAACTATGAATTTCTATTGATTTCAGGTTTTTAATATCAGTCAAAACATCAATATTTTCAATATTTGGAGCTGAAATATTTATGTCAATTAAAGATGAAAGATTTGATAATTCTAATGGAAGGTACTTGCCTGCAAAATTATTAATATTAAGATGCTTTAAAACCGGTAAATTTTGTAAACCCTTTAAACTTTGCAATTGAGAATGAGAATCGAAATTAATATTTAATGTAGATAAACGATTAAGTTTAAAATTTAAAAACTCTGTTAAACTTTGCAATTGAGAGCCAAAACGAATACCCAATGTTGATAAACTATCAAGTTTTATATTAGAAAATTCCTTTGGAATTTGAGGTAAATTTATATAAAGAGATAGCGAAGAAAAAGAATCTAAAGATTTTATTTTTTCTAAAGAAGTTGTTGAATCTATGATAAAGGTACAATAACATGTTAACCCACCATGATTTAATTTTTTACAATCTTTAATTTCGTCATAAGAAAAATCATTCAGATTTTTATCAATATCTATCCCTATCCATGTAGGTTGTGCATAGATAATACCTGAATATATTATAAAAAATCCAATGAATATTTTAGTTTTCAATATTTTATTATAAGCAATTAATTTCTTAATAAATCTCAAGTCTTGCATTATTCTCTCAACAATGATGGCTAACGGTTTGCGGTTGAATTTGGCAGGCTTTTACTTGCAGTGATTGTCAAACC
>JAVHRE010000421.1:0-9662 GCA_036171495.1 Bacteroidales bacterium | reverse complement strand
TCATGGTTTTGCAATTGAGTGACTATTGAATGATCATTGTTTGACTTTATTTTTTTAACTTTTTACTTTATAAACTTTTTTTACTTTCAGGCAATCTTTAATTTTATATAATCGTATTTAATTTATTGTAATTTTATCAAAAATTAAATTCATTATGAGAAAAATAATTTCAATAACTTTTGTAATTTGTTTTCAGGTATTCTTTTGCATGGCTCAAGCTAATTTACCTATTGGTTATTTAGATTATGTAGATCAAAATGGCGGTTATGGTTGGGCTTACGACCAAGATGCCGGCACACTGCCTATTAATGTTCATGTTTATATTGACGGAAGGCTGTATGAAGCTATTACCGCTAATGAAAGCAGACCCGATTTGGTTACCGCAGGTATCACTCCCAATCCGGAACATGGGTTTTCTTTTACAATTACAGGCTATGACCACACACGTGCACATGAGGTAATTGTTTATGCAATTAATTATGGCGGTGGTGTAAACCCGTCTTTAACAAACTGTCCGGCTACAATTGGAGTACAACCATCTGGTGATGCTTCTATTACTAATATTGCAGGACCTTCAAGCATTGTAATCTCAACAACTCAACGCCTTGCCGGTGCAATTGGTTCACTTACATGGAATGGCAAAGAGTTTATTAATAGTTATGACCACGGAAGAGAATTACAATCTGCTACTTCATTCAACGGATGGGGTGAATGTTTTAATCCTACAGAAGCCGGTTCTTCTCAAGATGGTACGGGAAATAGCACAAGTTTTTTGCAATATCTGAATGCTACAGGAAACTACTTGGAAACACAGACTCTTCCAGCATTCTGGACACAACCAGGCTATACCGCACCAGGATGCGGTGTCGCTATTAATACTACGCAAAGAGCATCACATTATTTTCATAAAAAAGTTACAATTGGAATGCCTAGTATGGCTCATGTTGTAAAATATAATACCGAATTTGATATACCTGAAAATTATAGTAGTGGCACCTTTGAAGCACTTACCGGGTATATGCCTCCAGATTTTTCAGTATTCTGGACTTACAATCCTGCAAGTCAGCAATTAACTTCATTATCTGATGGTCCCGGAGAGCAGGAATTACCGATAATATTTTCAACAACAGATAACAACTATGCAATGGGAATTTATTCACCCGATTTGCCCGACCCACAATGGGCAGGCGCAGGTTACGGAAGATTTCGTTTTGGCGATTGTACTAAATGGAATTGTGTTTTCAGAGAAAATAATGTTACAGCGACATATAAATTTCGTAGTTATGTGTTCGTTGGTTCGCTTACAAATGTTACCGTATCTATGACTCAGTTGTATAATTATTTTAATATTACAGCCAACTTTTCTGCTGATACCGTTTATGCCGGATTCCCAACAAATTTTACAGACCTTACTATTGGCTCAAATTCTGAAACCCAATACCAATGGGATATCAATAATGACGGTACTATTGAAGATACGACATCAGGAAATTTTTCATATCTGTTTCCAGCCGCAGGCAACTATTCTGTTAAGCTTACTACAATTAATGGTGTTGCTTCTGCTCACCAAAGCAGTATAATAAAAAATATAGTTGTTCTTTCTCAGCTAATAGTTAGCATTTCAAAAACTGATGTTACATGTAATGGATTGTGTAACGGAACTGCAACTATAACGACATCAGGAGGTGTACCTGCATATTTGTACACATGGAATCCTTTTGGAACAAATCCATCTGCTATGTGTGCAGGAACTTATGGATTAACTGTTACAGATTCTAACGGAGCTACGGTTACAACATCTGTTACAATTACAGAACCTGCTGCACTTTCTGTTTTTGTTTCACAAACAAATGTAAGTTGTTATGGAAATTGTGATGGAACAGCAACCATTTCTGTTACAGGTGGAACACCTTCTTATACATATATGTGGAGTAATGGTGCAATTGGAAACCCAATGACAGACTTATGTGCAGGTGTTTACTGTTGTACAATAATTGACATAAATGGCTGTACAGCAACAACTTGTGTTACGATTACACAACCCGATGAGCTTATTGTTACTGCTACACAAACTAATTATATAACTTGCAATGGCGTTTGCGATGGTTCTGTTACAATTATTGCTTACGGCGGTACTTTTCCTTATTCATACTCTTGGAATAATGGCGCAATTGGTAATACGTTAAATGGGTTATGTGCAGGTATCTATTACTGTACAATTATAGATGCAAATGCTTGTATTGCAATTATTAATGTAGTAGTTAGTGAACCACCACCAATAACTGATACCATTTCTTCAACTGATGATAATGGTACAGGAAACGGAACTGCTACAATTTCGGCTTCGGGTGGAACTCTTTCTTATACTTATTTATGGGATGACCCTTTGGCACAAATAACCCCAACAGCAACCGCACTTACTTCGGGTTGGTACCATGTTACAGTTACTGATTTAAACGGATGTACAAAAATTGATTCAGTTGAAGTATTACTTAATACAGGAATAGTTTCCAATAAATCCACTTTTTATTGCACATTGTTTCCGAATCCGGCAAATACAGAAATTAATTTGAATATTTCAACAAATAAAAACGAAAAAATAACAATTATTATTTATAACAATATTGGAGAAGTTGTTTTAATAAAAGACATGATTTTAAATTATGGAAATAATTTACAGGTATTTGATTTTAAACAGTTTAATTCCGGTTTATATTTTGTGAAATTGCAACGTTCAGATGAAATTTCATATATTAAATTTGTTAAAAATTAAAAAAGAATAATAATAATTTTAAAAAATAAAACAAAGTACAAAACTATTCTTTCGTTGCAATAGCCAAAATAATGTTTGTTGTTTTAAATAAACCCGATAATAAATATAATGTTTATTCAGGCATTTTGGCTAACTTTGTAGTGGAAATTTTAAATTAAATCGAATTAATATAATATTTTAGTAACCATTTGATAATATCAATTTTAAAATCATAAATCGTAAATCATAAATCTAAAATTGTTATTATGCTTACATCACCACGAAACATCTCATTGTTTATTTCGATATTAGTTTCGATAGTAACGGGCATTTTTTCTGCATTAAGTTTTTTAATAGACAGTTTAAACATTTGGAAATATTTGCTTGTAGAAACGCTATCGGTTTTCATAATTGCCTATATAATAATTTTTTACACTATTCGCAAAATTCTAATAAACAAAATCACACCCATTTACAAAATAATTCAGCAAACGGCTAACTCAAACTTAAACGACATAGATAGTTTCGACAATAAAGACCTTGTAGAAGAAGCCGGCAAGGACGTTACAAACTGGTTTAAATTAAAAACCCGTGAAATAGAAAAATTAAAAAAACTCGAAAAGTATCGTCGCGAATTTTTAGGAAATGTGTCGCATGAGCTTAAAACTCCGATTTTTAATGTGCAGGGTTACATTTCAACTTTAATTGATGGCGGTATTGACGATAAAAATATTAATAAAAAATACCTCGAACGTGCCGACCAAAGCATTAACAGGTTAATTACTATTGTTCAGGATTTAGAATCAATTGCTAAACTCGAATCGGGAGAGTTAGAACTAAAACGCGAAAATTTTAACATTGTACAATTAGTAAAAGATATTATTGAAGTACAGGAAATGCGTGCAAACAGGCTTAATATTAAACTCAGGGTTTCTACTAACGAAAAATTAATAATGATAAATGCCGACAAACAACGTATTTCGGAGGTGTTAAATAACTTAATATTAAATTCGATTATATATGGCAAACAAAATGGAACAACAACCATTAATTTTTACGATATGGATAATAAAGTGCTTATTGAAGTAAGCGACAATGGAGTTGGCATCGAAGAAAAACATATACCGCGTTTATTCGAACGTTTTTACAGAGTTGATAAAAGTCGCTCACGTGACCAAGGCGGAACCGGGTTAGGCTTGGCAATTGTAAAGCACATTTTAGAAGTTCATGGCGAATCAATCCATGTAAGAAGCACTCTTGGTGAAGGTTCAGCTTTTTCTTTTACACTAACTAAAGTATAGCTATTAAATTTGTTTTAAATCCTAATTCGCAAATCATAAATCGAAAACAACAAGATGGGAAATAAAAATTATAAAATTCTTTTAGTTGACGATGAACCGGATATTTTGGAATTTTTAAGCTACAACATTATTAAAGAAGGATATACTGTTTTAACTGCAAGCAATGGAAAAGAAGCAATAACAATATCCGAAAAAGAAATTCCACATTTAATTATTTTAGATGTAATGATGCCCGAAATTGATGGCATTGAGGTTTGTGAAATATTAAGAAAAAACCCAAAACTTTCGCACTCTGTTATAGCTTTTTTAACTGCTCGTGGCGAAGATTATTCGCAAATAGCAGGCTTTGAAGCAGGAGCCGATGATTATATTACAAAACCTATAAAACCTAAATTGTTTATAAGTAGAATTAAAGCACTTTTAAAACGATTTGAACTGCCAGAAAATGGAACAACTATAACAAGTAATAAATCTGATAAATTAATTGTTAACAAAGAAAAATATAATGTTATTACAAATGGAATAGAAATTAATTTACCTAAAAAAGAATTTGAACTTTTAGTATTACTTACATCAAAGCCGGAAAAAGTTTTTACCCGCGATGAGATTTATTATAGCATTTGGGGCAACGAAGTTGTTGTTGGCGACAGAACAATAGATGTTCACATTAGAAAACTTCGCGAAAAAATTGGCGATAACCATATTCAAACTATTAAGGGAGTCGGCTATCGTTTTATTGAATAATAAACTTTACGCAATTTTCTCTTGGGTAGTTTCTTTACAAACCAATTTTGCATAACTGATGTTATGTAAATTCGCTCACGAGCGAATTGATTGGATTGTTAGAATCTATTTTTTGTTTTGCAATAAAAACAACCCCACATTTATTGCCCGTAAAAAGCCGAAATTATGTTTTATGGTTTTAATATCCGTAGAAGATTTAATTTCTAAAATAATTTCATTCAGTTTTTTTACATCAATAATTTGTTTACATAATTCCGATTTGCTTATCAAATTAATAACTTCTAAATAATCGTTTACATTTTCTTTAATTCTATAAAGCAAATCAGCCGATTGAACTCCCTTTCTATTATTAAATAATACCTCATCTGGCAATCTGTTTTTCATAGCCCTGCGAATCATATACCTGTCAAAGCCATATCTTACAAATTGATTATCAGGAATTGCAGAACAAAATTCTAAAAGTTTAATGTCAAGTGTTGGGTCGTAAACATTCAAACCAAAATAATCACCGCCCTCTTGAGCAATCCATGCGCCTTGAGACATATTTACATTTATAATACGCATTCGGGTTTTTCGTAAAGATGATTTTACTATAAAATTAGGGTTATTTCCGTTTTTTTTCATTTTTCCCAATAGCCTAATTTCTTTTTCGTATTGTGGGTTTATAAGGGAATAACTTAAAAAATGTTTTTTCTCTTTTGCGATTTCGTAAATAAACCTAACCGCAAAATAAGGAAGATTTTTTTTCAAAAATGGTACTATTCCGGGTTTCATAAAACTTGAATAATAGCCCCCAAATGGCCACGAAATTGTAAAATTTCCACCTTGTCCGCTTAACATTGTTCCAATTCCGTTTTGTTTTGCCAATTCGTTAATTGACAAAATCCAGAAGAAATTAGAAGAATTGCGTAAAGGAGAATTTTGAATTAATAAAGAATCTAAAACTCCCTGAAGAGGATTTTTATTTTCAGATTTTACTAAAACATGCTCAATGTTAGGGTACATTTTAGCAAATAAACCTGCAAGTTCAGATTCATCGCCATATTTATTTGACTTTAGAATACCAACAGTGTCAAAAATTGGAACAGATGTAAAAGCTCTTATTTTTTTATTTTCTTTTGCCAGCTCCGATGCTGCAATAGCAGTAACAGAAGTAGAATCGAGTCCGCTGCTTAACATTGAGCCAATTGGTCTGTATGACCTTATTCTTGATTTAACAGCATTTAAAAAAAGCTCGTTAAAAACTTCTAAGTATTCATCATCATTTTTTAGGCGGATGTTGGCAACATCTTCTAAACGCCAATATTTAGTAATTGATATTTTGCCATCTTTATAAATGGCTGAATGCGAAGGTGGCAACCTGAAAATGTTTTTATATGCAGTTTCTTCGGCATAACCATGCCAGCCAACCAAAAGCTGAGCCATTTGCAACATGTTTATTTCTTTAGAAACAGACGGAATAGAAAGCAAAACTGTTTTGTTGCTGGCAAAAGCTATAAAATTATTTGTAATGGTATAATAAAATGCAGTTACACCTTGGTGGTCGCGGGCAATAAATAATTGTTTTTCGTTTTTATCCCAGATGGCAAAACTCCAGTCGCCAAATAGTTTCTTGGTACAATCGTTTCCCCATTTTTCAAATGCTAATGGAAGTAATTTTGTGTCGGAAAAGATTTTTCTTTTTTCTAAAGGTATATTGAAAATATGACAAAGCTCGTTACGGTTATCAAGGCGTGCTTTGCCAACCATTACGAACCTGTCGTTTCCAAAAGAAAATGGTTGTTTGTCATAAACAGATTCCGGAGTATCGTAAAGTTGAACCCAGCCAACCCCAACATTGTTATTATTCCAGAGGGTAAAATTGTCATGCGGAAAATGTTTAACGGAAGCATACATCTGCTCCATCTCTTGCTTTTCGGCAAAAACTCCTTCTTTGTAAATTATTCCGAAGATTACTGACATTTAGTGAGTGTAAAGTTATAAAGTTTGTAAAGTTAAAATACTATTAATTCGACATATAGAAAAATAATATAATTAGGTTATTTCGTTACAGTTACTTAGTGTTAAAAAGAAAACTCAGTGTTTGGCGTTTTCTTGCAAACACTATTTAACAATGTGTTTTTCGGCATGATAAGACGACCTTATTAAACTGCCACACTCTACAAATTTAAAGCCTTTTGATAAAGTAACTTCTTTCAATTTTAGAAATTCTTGTTCAGAATAATATTTTTCAACTTTTATATTGGTTGATGTTGGTTGAAGGTATTGACCAATTGTAATAATTTTGCATCCAACGCTTAATAAATCATCCATTGTTTTATATACTTCTTCAATTGATTCACCAAAACCAAGCATTATTCCACTTTTTGTGGTTATGCCTTTATTAAATATGTACTTTAATACTTCCAAACTTCTTTGGTATTTTGCTTGTACTCTGATTTTTTTGGTTAATCGTTCAACGGTTTCGAGATTGTGCGAAATAATATTTGGTTTAGAATCTATTATGATATCAATAGAGTTTTTATCAAATTTAAAATCCGGAATTAATATTTCTATTGTAGTTAAAGGGTTTTCAAATTTTATTTTATTAACTGTTTTTGCCCAAATAAAAGCACCGCCATCGTATAAATCATCGCGGTCAACACTTGTAATTACGCAATGCTTCAATTTCATTTGTTTAACAGAACCGGCTATTTTTTTGGGTTCATCTATGTCGGGAGGCAATGGCTTTCCGGTTTCCACAGAGCAAAATCGGCACGAGCGGGTGCAAATATTTCCCAGAATCATAAAAGTTGCAGTACCTGCACCCCAACATTCTGCAATATTTGGACAGTTTCCACTTTGGCAAATAGTGTGAAGGTTGTTATGGGAAACTATTTTTTTTATGCCTAAATATGATTTTCCGGAAGGTAGTTTTATTTTGGGTTTATTAGGGTCTATTTTATGCTTTTCGTTCATTATATTATTGATTATCTGGGACAAACTCATTTTTGTTTTTAATTCCAACTTTCCCAATACGATAACTAATAAATATTGAAATCAAATAGTTTTGATTTTTATCGGTTGCCATTATTGGCAATTCTTTATTGTAAATATCGAAAATTAATCCTGTTTCTAATGCGTTAATAGTTTCATATTTATTACTATACACAAAAGATAATCCTGCTTTTATAAACAAACCCGGTTTAAATTTTGTTTGGTTAATGCCTTTAAAAAATGATGAACGTCCATAAATATCTTCGGGAGAATGAATATTGTAGTCAAATAATTTATCAATAACATTAGGCGTATTAGGGTTAGGGTTAGGGTTTGAACGATCAACAACTTGATAATAAATTGGTTTTAAAAGGGCTAAAGAAAGTCCTCCTTCGTAAAAATATTTAATAGCAATACCACCTTTATCGAATTTACTATAAATTTCTTTTTGTTTTCCAATACTTGCTTTAATTGTAAACAGGGCATTAAGTTTTCCAAACACAAATCGTTTTTGGTTATCGTAATAGGGATTTTGAACTTTTATTTCTTTGGGGTGTTTAACATAAGAAAAATCGAAATCGAATAATCGTTTTTTAAAACCATCTATTCGTTTTCCGTATCTATAATTTAATCCCCATCCGTTTGAATTAATTAATATTGCATAAGATTTCTCGTTTCCCGATACAACTCGTGCTTCGCTGTTTAGTTCACCTTGCGAAAATGCTTTAACCGAAAACACGAATAGTATAATAAAGGTAAGTCGGCTATACATAAATAAAATTTCACAAATTTATTTAAATAAATTTGTGAAAACAACAAAAAAAACAATTTTTAAGAGTGTTGCGATGTTTGTTGTGTTTCAACTTGTCCAT
Source organism: Bacteroidales bacterium (assembly GCA_036171495.1). Classification (GTDB taxonomy): domain Bacteria; phylum Bacteroidota; class Bacteroidia; order Bacteroidales; family GWA2-32-17; genus GWA2-32-17. The sequence goes on along the minus strand of JAVHRE010000421.1, from coordinate 1,017 downwards.
AAGCTGGACAATGTTCGCTACTTTTACAGGAGTTTAACACAAGTGCGAGTACAAAAGCAGTAATGAAAATGATAGCAATTCGTTTCATTGATATTTTTTTTAGTTTTCTTTTGCAAAAATAAAACTATTTTTTTTAAAACCAAAATTTTTTTTTAAATATTTTTTTTTGCTGATATTCAAAACATCAGAAATTAATTGCTTTTGTAAGATAAATTATAATTCTATTGTGATTATTTGTTTGTGCAACTAATTGTTCAATTACAAAAGAATATCGAACAAGAATTAACGATTTGTTAATAAATATGTTGTGTGCTTGTTAAGGTTCGACTATTTAAAACAACAGGTAAAAACCCTAACTTTTTAATAAAATATTCGTAAAAAAAGCAACCTTATATAAAAATGTTTGTCTATTAATTAATTTAGGAATGATATGTATAATTAAAAACTAAAACCATGAAACATTCATGCTCAAAAATTTGGACACCCTATTGGATAAAAATAAAAATCCAACGGGGTAAACACAAGGGAATGATTATATTTGCATCCAACATTAATAGATTTGACAACTTTTAAAAAGTTGTCAAATCTTTAAATATCAACTAATTAATAAAATATAAACACATGAAAGAAGATAATAAATTATTAGATGCTATAATTGACCTTGGGATGGCAGTGAAAGAATTGCGTAGCGAGGTAAACGAACTACGTGGGGAAATGAAAGGTATGCGCAAAGAAATGAAAGGAATGCAAAAGGAACAACATAAAACAAATATTATTCTTGCAGAACATTCTCGCTCAATTATTAAGCTGGCAGAACAACAGAAAGAAACAAATATTAATATGCAAGGCTTACGTTCCGACTTTAATAAATATGCCAATTATAATAATTTAAAAGTGAACCAACACGAAAAACGAATAATACGCCTCGAAGATACCACCTTTGGCAAGGATGCTCAAAGAGTTTCTAAGGTAAAAGAGCCAAATGCAGAATATAAAAAGAAAAAGAAGAATTAATAA
>JAVHRE010000420.1:0-1869 GCA_036171495.1 Bacteroidales bacterium | reverse complement strand
CGTAGGAGCGAAACATTATGAAAATATCTTTTTAGCTTGACGCCAATGCGCTTTTTGCGGGAGACGCTATTTGTCCCGCTTTGGATAATGCCATTTGGCAACAAAAGTCGCCAAGCTGTCATTATCAGTATTTGTGCCAACTGTCATTCTACGAAACAGTTGCAAAAAATGAAAATAAAACAAAGTATTCATTTTTGGCAACTTTACCATTTGGCACAAATGGAGGCGGGATTAGAACCCACCTTAAAAACATACCCGTTTGTAGTATAAAAGTCCGTTTTTGTTTTTTCTTTTAATTCTAAGTACTTTAAACTCAAGGCACTTTAAATACTTATTAGTTACAAAAAGGTTTCTAGACAAACTTTCGTTTGTTTAATTTTTGTCTGAATTTTTCACTAAAACAGGCTGCACTTCAAATATTCTTCCCCATTTAATCCACACCCATAATCGTTCGTGTAAATAAAACAGGACAATTTTTGTAATGATTTCTGCAAAACCTAATTTAAAAGCACCTGCTAATTTTCCGGTAACAAACCACGATAATATAGTTGAATCTATAGAACCAACCAAACGCCAAGAAATTCCTTTAGCCAAACTTCTCCAATGCTCAACTGTTCCGTTATTGTGTCGTCCAACTTTAACAATGTTCCAAAATCGTTCGTGTAAAAAATATAAAAGCACTTTTGTAAATAATTCCAATAATGCTATTGAGCCGGCATGTTTAGGATTTTGAAAAATAAACCACGACAAAAAAAAAGTATCTGTTGAACCAAACATTCTCCAACTAATGCCCTTTACTATGCTTCTTAATTTTGTGTCTTTCATCTATAAAATTTTGAACAAAGATAAAAGATTATTTTGTATAGTCTATTAAAACTATAGAATTAATGGTTTTATAATTTATTTTTCGATAAAATCTTTTACAATAAAGCAATAACTCCCCTCTATATTAATATAACCATAATCGTAACAAAAGTAATATGTTACTCCCCTTTTTGTTGTATAAATATGCGTAAAATGATTAAAATTAAATCCTTCCTGAATTAGTTTTTCGCGAAGCACTTTTGTTTTATGTTTTTCGGAATGAATAAATAAAATTTTTCTGTTTTTACGCAAAATGTTATTTATATTTCGCATAATTGAAATTGTGTCACTACGCTCGCGGTTGTTATATGAGTTTCTGCAGGCATCGGAACAGAACTTTTGGTCGGAGCGACCATGTAATGGTTCATTACATTCTAAACATTTGCGTTTCAACTTTTCCATTTTATTTTTTAATTAACTGATTAAAAAACTCAAAAAATAACCTGACACCTACTGCTGTTCCACCAAGTCCCCTGTACGAATCTTTAGTGTTTGCAAAAGCAGGACCTGCAATATCTAAATGTATCCATGGATAATCAGTGAATTTTTCTAAAAATTTTGCAGCCGTTATAGCTCCGGCATACTTACCTCCGACATTTTTTAAATCGGCGATTTTCGATTCAACCATTTCACTATAATCGTCCCACAATGGAAATTTAACGATACGTTCATAAGTTTCGTTTCCTGATTCTTCTAACAAATCATACAATTTATCTGCATTTTTAGAAAAGCCAACAGTTCCAACTTTTCCAATTGCAGCAATTGCCGAACCGGTAAGTGTAGCAATATCAATTACTAACATTGGATTGTATTTTTCAGCATAACAAAGTGCATCGGCAAGAATCATTCTTCCCTCGGCATCAGCATTAAGCATTTCGACAGTGGTTTTGTTCATCATTGTAATTATATCACCGGGTGCATACGCATTGCCAGATGGGCGATTATCGGTGGCAGGAATCAGACCAACAACATGAATTGGCAAATTCGATTTTGCAGCAGCATACA
>JAVHRE010000419.1:0-9705 GCA_036171495.1 Bacteroidales bacterium | reverse complement strand
GAACCACCATCAATAAAATAAATGGGTAACTGCGATAAAATATTTGTTTTTGTAGTTTGTGGCGATAACTCTAATATTGGCACACTTAATTTTTCGTTGCAATATTTAAAAAAGTTTACAGCAAACAAAATAATTGTAGTTACTGATTTACAAAGAAATGAATCAAAAATTGAGCATGAAAATATTCTTGATATTAAAACTCCTGAAAATTTTAGTCATCACAAAGCAAGCATTTGGTTAAAAACCTCGCTTCATAACATATTGCCAAAAGGACCATTATATTGTTATTTAGATAGTGACGTAATTGCTGTAAACCAAAATTGCAACAATATATTTGAACAGTTTAAAACTCCAATAACTTTTGCAGCCGACCATTGCAAAATGCAAGACTTTAGTCCATACTCTGTAAATTGTAATTGTTTAAATAATCATATTAAAGACAAAAATGATTTTGAAACAAAAATATCTGAAATTGTAAAATCAAAAAATTATCCACCGGATTATTTTAACCCTAACACAAAAAAACTCTACAGAATTCTTCAAAATATTAAAAACCACCCGCTCAAAAATATTGGCTCAATATTTTGCACGTTGTTAAGTATTATAGGTTTTGAGTTTAAAATCAAAAATGATTTAGTATTAAGTAAAAGAAAAAAAGCATTTATACTTAATAATGAAATGTTTGAATATCCATCTTTGTTTTTCTATCGAAAAGAAATTAAAGAAAAAATAAATTACAGTTTTAATTGGCTTCAATTAAAATGGCTCAAACCAGATAAAACTAAGTTTTCTAAAAATTCATGTGAACATTTGTTGCAAGCAATATATAATAAATTCGGAATTGAAATAACTGAACCCAACTGGCAGCATTGGAACGGTGGCGTTTTTTTATTTAACGAGCAATCGCATGAATTTATGGAAACATGGCATCAACTTACAATGCAAATTTTTGAAGATAAATACTGGAAAACCCGCGACCAGGGAACTTTAATTGTTACAGCTTGGAAATTTGGGCTAAAAAATCATCCAACTTTACCTCAAGAATTTAATTTTATTGCAGATTACTACAAATGGGACATTGATTTAAAAGTTTATTCAAACAAATTAGAAATTTCACAAAACGGTAAGTTAATATCTCCCAATTTTGTTCATGTTTATCATGAATTTGGTAATAAAAAATGGGATTTATGGAATTACATAGAATCTTTAAATTCACATGAAACTAAATCGCAAGAAAACATATTATCACCCGAAAATAAAATTGTACATGGCTTATGGATTGGTAATTCATTGTCTAAATTAGAGTTATTGACAATTACTTCATTTACAAATAACGGTCATATTTTTTATTTATGGACTTACGAGCCTCTTTTAACAAATATTCCAGAAAATGTTATAATAAAAGATGCTAATGAAATAATACCCGAAAATAAAATTTTCAGATATAAACACAAAAATCAGTTTGGGCATGGTAAGGGAAGTCTGGGAGGTTTTTCGGATATTTTCAGGTATAAACTTTTATATAAATATGGTGGATGGTGGACAGATATGGACGTAACCTGCTTAAAACCATTAAATTTTGTTGAACCTTACGTTTTCAGAACTCATAATAAACTTGAACTTGTTGGCAACCTGATGAAATGCCCAAAAAATTCAACATTAATGAGAATATGTTATGAAAGGGCAAGTACAGAAATTAATGCCGAAAACACAGATTGGCATAAACCTATAAATATTCTGGTTGGTGAAGTAAATAATCAGCATCTTGAAAACTGTATTAATGAAATTTCAAATCCTGATAGTTGGAGATTGATTAGAAAATTGTTAATCAAAAAAACTTCTATACCAAACAAATGGTATGCAATACATTGGGTTAATGAGGAATGGAGAAGAAATCATATAAGAAAAGATTTTTTTCTTAAAAACTCAACTTTAGGATTTTTAATGAATGAATGTGAACTTTATTCGAAGAAAATCAGTTTTTTTGCGAGAATTTATTATTATTTTAATTTGTTATATTTAATAGCTGCTTTAAGGCAATTTCCTTCATTTATTAAAAGGAAATTTATGGCTAAATAATATTTTGAGGTGCTGATATATTTTTATTCATCGTCCCGATAGGGACAAAATAGCGGTAGAAAATGTCTGCGCAATAAATTGAAAGTGCCGTAGGTACTAAATAAATAATTAATATTCTACCGGTTTAAAGATATATCGCTCATCGTATTCAACATCAAAAGCATCTAAAAATTCTTTGTATTCCTGTATAAATGTTTTCTTTTGATGATGTTCCTGCTGTTGTTCAATGTATCGTATTATTTGTGGCAATTGCGATTTACTATATGAAAATGCTCCATAACCTTCTTGCCATGAGAATCTACCCATTACAAACTTTCTCTCGTTAATCCATTTAGATGAGTCTCCTTTTATATCTTGTAGTAAATCAGACAAGGATTGGGTAGGTCTCATGCCAAATAAAATGTGAATATGGTCAGGCATCCCATTAATTGCAAGAAGTTTATGATGATTATTGCGGATTATGCCTGTAATATATTTGTAGAGTTCATCTTGCCAATGTCGGGATATAATACATTCACGGTTTTGCACTGAAAAAACGGCATGGATGTGAATTTGCGTGTAGGTGTTTGCCATAATCCTTTTATATTTCGTCCCTAACGGGACTATGATTCATTCATTATTTAATTTTCTACCGATATATTGTTCCTAACGGAACAAATTATCTTTAAGGCAAAATTATTATTATTTTCCAGCACATCAAAATATGGGATTGTTAAATAAGTATAGGGATTTCTTCCCCGAAAAAAAATCGGGGCAGGCTGTTCCTCGCAATGACGCTCCGAATAGTACGCCATTGCGAGGAAAGGATTAACCGAAGCAACTTAGCGAAGCGATCTCACTGCCTGTTCCGAACTTGTTTCGGAAAACACCTTGTAATAATAGAAAAGTTGTGAGTAATCTATAAAACTATACCAAATTAACAATGCCCAAAATATTATTTAACAACTTCTCCATTTCTATAATTTAACTGTTCAGTTTTGTTGCCTCCTTCATCAAACTGAATCCATATTCCATCTTTTTGGTCTGCGTTATATTTACCTTCAATTTGTTTTGTCCCACTTTCGTAAAAGCATGTCCACATATCTTGTTTTTTGTTCGCTTTATATCCACCCTCACATGCTTTAGCACCCGATTCGTAATATTCTGTCCAAATGCCGGTTTTTTGACCTTTTAAATAATTTCCTTCGCTCGATTTTTTACCGCTTTCAAAGTATTCGAGCCACTTCCCTTCTTCTTTTCCATTGGTATAAGAACCGGTGGATTTAGGTTTCCCATTTTCATCGAAATATGAAAAACTGCCATTAAGTTTGCCTGCCGAATAGTTTTCGTCAGATTTTCTGTTACCGTTTTCGTACCACTGCATACTGTTGCCCGATTTTAAACCTGCTGAATAAAATCCTTCTGCTTCTTTTTTTCCACTTGCATACCAAGATGTTGCCTTACCAGTTTGTAAACCATCTTTAAAAGTTTCCTCCGACATTGCTTTAGCATCATTATACCATGTTAAAAATTTTCCGTCTTTTTTATCGTTGTTATAACTTCCTTCAAACTTTTTTTGTTGATTATCATACCATTCTGTCCAATTTCCTTCTTTGTTACCATTTTTAAACGAACCTTCCATTTTTTTCTGTCCATTTTCAAACCATTCAGTATAAACCCCATCTGGCATACTTTTAACATAATTTACTTCGAGCATTTTTTGACCATTTTTATAATAGGTTTTAAAAAGTCCATCTTTATTTCCATTAATAATATTTCCTTCGGTTTTTATTTGACTGTTTTCGTACCATTCTTTATATTCCCCTTCCTGAATGCCATTAGCCCATGTTTCAACTGACATTTTTTGACGGTTCTGATACCAGCTTTGAATTAACCCTTCTTTTTTACCATTAATATAATTTCCCAAAAAAGCTTCGCGACCATCTTCGTACCACGATTTGCTTTCACCGTTAAGCTTGCAATCATCATTGTTTTCCTGAGCTTTTCTTTGTCCGTTTTCGTAATACCATATCCAAAATCCATCATGTTTATCGCCCAAAATGGTTCCCTCTAAACTTATTTTTCCGTTGGGATACTTTTCAACAACAGTTTTATATACATTGTCTTTTGTTGAAACACCTTTTATATCAAAAGTTTTCCAATTACCCTCTCTCCTGTCATTAACATAGTTACCCTGCTGCATAATTTTTCCGTTTTCGTAATAAATAGTAGCATCGCCATTTAATTTACCATTATTACAAATTCCTTCAAAATGTTTTTGAGCATTTTCGTACCACTCAATTTGGTTTCCGACTTTTTTCCCATTTTCGTAATTAACCTCCACTTTCTTACTGCCTGAATTATAATAAGATGTGTATTTGCCATTAAGTTCGCCATCTTTATAAACGGTCTCACTTAATTTTTTACCATTTGAATACCATTCAGTCCAAGCTCCATCTTTTTTACCATCTTTCATATTCCCTTCATTAGTTTTTTCGCCGTTTTCGTACCAACTTGTCCATAAGCCATCTGCAATATCATTTTTATATGTTTCGCGAAATTTTGCCTGGCTATTTTCGTACCACCACATTAATTCTCCATCTTTTTTGTTATTTATGTATGAAAGAAGTTCTTGTTTTTCGCCATTTGAATAAAACTTAATCGAAGTCTTGTATTCTGTTTCTTTAACAACTTTACCATCAGAAGTGTATTCGAGCCATTTACCGTCACGATAGTTAGAAAGCATTTTTCCGGTTACTTTTATTTGTCCGTTATCGTAATATTCTAACCAATCGCCTTGTAACGTATCATTTACCCACTTTTTTTCAGACTCCTTTTTTCCGTTTTCGTACCAGGTAATTTCTTTACCATTCTTTTTATTTTCAAAATAATTTGTTTGATGTTTTAGCATTCTGCTTTCATAATATTCGTTCAAATTATCATGTTTCTTGCCATCTTTTAATGTCCCTTCAGATTTTTTTTTATCTTTGCTATACCACTCATAAACAGTTTCATAATTTATATCTTTACTTATTTTGCCATAAGGGTCCCATTCAACCCATTTCCCAACTTTACGTCCATTTTTGTATGAACCTTGTTCTTTTATTTGTCCATAAGGATAATAATAAGTTCCTACTCCATTAAATTGACCATCTTTATAAGTAGCTTCAAATATTTTGAATCCATCTTCGTCATATTCAGTCCACGCTTTTTCGTGAATACCTTTTTTAAAATAGCCTTCGTATTTTTTCTTACCATTAGGATTCTTACCAATACAAGGTCCTGTATATGCCTCGCCGGTTGAAGTCAAGTAAAATGTATTATTGTCCCTTTCTTCGAGTTGGTCTAAACTAACTTCCTGACAAAATCCCCAGAAGGGTAAAAATGCTAATATTAAAGGGATTATCTTTCTCATAAATAATATGCCGAATATAAAATGACTTTATACAAATATAAGTAAATAACTTTATTAAATTATAAAATTTAAAATTATTTATGAATTTTAATTAACTTTACTTTTTATAGCATACAAGCCATTTGTGAGATTATTTAATCGAAATTTGATTATATTATTTGTATTAATTATTGCTTTTGCAGTTATTACAAAATATATTTCAAGGAATTTATTTAAAAATCCTTTAAGTTTTGTGATTTTTGATAAAAATGATAATTTGTTATGTGCAAAAATAGCAAATGATGGACAATGGCGTTTTCCGAAAATTAAAAACGTTCCTAAAAAATTTAAAATTGCAATTACAACTTTTGAAGATAAAAGATTTTATTTTCATAATGGTGTAGATATTTACGCCTTAACAAGAGCTTTATATTTAAACATTAAATACAAAAAGATTATTAGTGGTGGTAGCACGTTAACAATGCAAGTAGCAAGGTTATCACAAAAAAACAAATCACGTACAGTTGTTCAAAAAATTTATGAGATTTTTATAGCATGGGCTATAGAAATTTATAATTCTAAAGAAGAAATTCTTTCGCTTTATTCTTCAAATGCACCTTTTGGAGGTAATGTTGTAGGATTGCAGGCAGCATCGTGGAGATATTTTGGTAAATTGCCCAATGAACTATCGTGGGCAGAAAGTTGTATGCTCGCTGTTTTACCTAACAGCCCATCGTTAGTACATATAGGCAAAAACCGAAAAGTGTTAAAACATAAAAGAGATTTACTGTTAAACAAGCTTTTTATATTTGGTTATATTGATAAAGAAACTCTTAATTTATCGAAAGTTGAACCTATACCCGATAAGCCAAATGATTTTCCACAAGAATCGCCACATCTACTTGCTCGTTTGATGAATGAAACAAATAACAATAATTATAACATTATTCACACTACTATTTCTGAAAAATTACAAAATCAGGCATATTTAGTTTTAGATAGATATAAACCGAATTTAATTGGTAACGACATTCATAATGCAGCAGTAATAATAATGGAAGTTGAAAGTGGAAACGTACTTGTATATATTGGAAATTACAATAATTTAACCGACACAAAAGATGGCTGTCAGGTTGATATTTTAAATGCGCCCCGAAGCACAGGAAGTATTTTAAAACCTGTTCTTTATGCAGCAATGTTAAATTCCGGAGAAATTTTACCTAACACTCTTGTTCCCGATATTCCAATTCAGATTGGCAGTTATTCGCCCAAAAATTTCAGCAGAGGATACGATGGAGCAGTGCCCGCACATAGAGCATTAGCAAAATCATTAAATATTCCGGCAGTTAAAATGCTGCAAAGCTATGGAGTACAACGATTTATGTTTATACTTCAAAAACTTGGATTAAATACAATAACACGTTCGGAAGATAATTATGGATTATCTTTAATATTAGGTGGTTGCGAAGCTAAACTTTTCGAGGTTACAGGTATGTATGCTTCTTTGGCAAGAATTCTTAATCATTATAACGAAAATGGTAAATATTCAAAAAATGATATTCATCCACCAATATTTCAATTTCAAAATACAAATAACAAAGCACAAAATGATAAAAGCTCATTTATAAATGCATCGTCAATTTGGTTCACTTTTCAGGCAATGCTCGATGTTGACCGTCCGCCCGAAGAAAGTAACTGGCAAATGTTCTCATCGAGCCGGAAAATAGCATGGAAAACAGGAACAAGTTTTGGTTTTAGAGATGGTTGGGCTATTGGAATTAACCCGAAATATGCAGTTGGTGTTTGGGTTGGCAATGCCGATGGCGAAGGTCGCCCCGAACTTACAGGTATTAAAACAGCAGCACCAATATTATTCGATTTATTTAGTTTGTTACCTAATGAAAACGAATGGTTTAATGAACCTACTTCAAATATGGTAAAAGCAAAAATCTGTAAAAAAAGCGGTTATCTGGCATCAGATATTTGCGACGATACCGAAGAAATGTTAATTCCGGCAAATGGAATAAATTTTAAAAAATGCCCTTATCACAAACTTATTCATTTAGATAAAACCGAAAAATATCAGGTTAATACCGATTGCGAAGAACCTTCAAAAATTATAAATAGAGCATGGTTTGTTTTACCACCAACGATGGAGTTTTATTTTAAAAACAAAAATAATTATTATAAAACTCTGCCTCCTTTTAGAGAAGACTGCAAAGGAAAACTTATTGCAAACCCTAATAAAGTTATGGAAATAATTTATCCAAAAAACCTTACACAAATATATATCCCAAAAGAATTAGACGGAAAACCCGGGAGTGCCATTTTTGAAGTTGCACACCGCAAATCGGACATCTCAATTTTTTGGTACGTTGATAATAAATTCATTTGCGAAACAAAAGGATTGCATCAGGCAGCATTAAACCCACCACCAGGGAAGCATGTTTTAACATTATGCGATGAAGACGGCGAAAAACTTTCGATAATGTTTGAAGTATTAGATAAAGAAAAAAAATGAAATTTTAACTTTAATTTAACAAATTATAAACAAATGGTTAATTTCAGGTTTGGAGTTTGTTCCCCTTTTTGTCCCCCTTTTTGAAGGGGGTAGGGGGATGAAACTAAACACTCCAAACCCTAAACCAATAAATATGAACTTTAAAAAAACGTAAAGTATAGTAAAACTGAAATTAATTTTAATATATCGAAACAAAAAAGAAGCATTATAATACTGAATGTGTGTAATATACAAGACTATCTAAAATAGATAATCTAAAACAGATAATCTATAATAGATAAAATTAAAAAATAACGTATATTTGCAAAAAAAATTAATATGAACAACATTCAAAATCCTTTTTTGATTAAAAGATATGAGTCGAAAACATTTTTTTGTGACAGAGAAAATGAACTTAACGTATTATTGCGAAATGTTAATAACGGAATTGACACTACACTTGTATCTCCGCGAAGAATGGGTAAAACCGGATTGATAATGCGATTCTTTGAACAATTGAACGAAAAAAATCATGCCACAGCACCTATTTATATTGATATTTATGCTTCAAGGTCATTGAATGATTTTGTTAAACTTTTTGCCGAAAGTATTTTAAAAGAATTTCCTGAAAAAACCGGAACAGGTGCAAAATTTATGAAAATACTCAAAGGTTTCCGTCCGTTAATAAGCTATGATGCAATATCCGGCGAGCCACAAATAAATATAACATATAACACACCTCAGGAAAAAGAATATACACTCAAAGAGTTATTGCTTTTTCTTGATAAACAAAATAAACATATTGTACTTGCAATTGATGAGTTTCAACAAATATGCGACTATCCCGAAAAAAATATGGAAGCATTATTACGAACATACACACAGCAACTTAAAAACATTCGGTTTGTGTTCTGTGGCAGCAAAAAATCAATAATGACAGATATATTTTCTAATGCAAAACGACCTTTCTTTGCAAGCACACAATTTATGTCGTTAGATAAAATTGATGAAATAAAATATACAGATTTCATTAAAAATATAATAACATTGTACAAAAAAACAATAGACGATGAATCTATTAATTTTATATTGCAGTGGAGCAAGCGTCATACATTTTATACACAAAGTGTATGCAATATGACATTTGCTTTAAGCGAAAAAAAAATAAAAATTGACACGGTTAAAAATGCCTGTTTGCAACTTCTAATACAAAACGAACCTGTGTTTTTACAATACCGCCAGTTGCTCACTTATGCACAATGGAATTTTTTAATTGCAGTAGCTAAAGAAGAAGAAGTTAACCAAATTACATCACAAAAATTTATTAATTCGTATAATATTGGTACACCTGCAAATTCGCGAAGAATAGCAAAATCATTAATTGAAAAAGAATTAATTTTAGCAATAGAAAGTAAGAAAAATATTACTTACATGGTTTATGATGTTTTTTTATCGCGATGGCTTCAACATGAATATTAATCTTTGGTTCTTATGTTTGTAGTTTTTTTTCCCAACTTTCCGAAAGTTAACCTGGCTGGCGGCTTGGCAAACTTTCGGAAAGTTTCAGAAAAAAATACCAGACATTACAGACAGACATTAAATAAAAAAGCGATTCTTGCGAACCGCCTTATACCGATATATTAATAGTTTATAATTATTTTCTATCGGTATAACTGACTGTAATGTTTCCCCTGACTATGTCAGGATTAACATAACATTCAGTATAAATGTTTTCACAACGGAATAATCCTTA
>JAVHRE010000418.1:0-9723 GCA_036171495.1 Bacteroidales bacterium | reverse complement strand
CCTTAGCGGTCTCTGCGCCTTTGCGTGACAACTTTTGTGTACACTGATTAGTTACCTTTATTGTTTTCAAAAACATTATATATCAACAAAATCATTTCTTTTGATTTTTGCCAAGCAATAATATCTTCAAATCTATCAAATTTCATTCTTTTACTTTATAAACTTTATAAACTTTATAAACTTTATAAACTTTATAAACTTTATAAACTTTCTAACTTTGAACTTTTTTAGCTTTTATATTTTGCAGAAATTTCAGTTGTAACTTTTTCCAGCACTGTTGTAACTTCATCGTTAATAATTCCTTTACGCAATGTTTCAAGAGTGTCGGTATGTTTAGTTCTTAAAAACTCTATGTAGTCGCGTTCAAATTCTACAACTTTTTTAACAGGAACGTTTTTAAGTAATCCTTTTGTACCGCAGTAAATTATTGCAATTTGTTCTTCAACTAATACAGGAGAATATTGACCTTGTTTTAATATTTCAACGTTTTTAGAACCTTTATCAAGAACAGCTTTTGTTGCAGCATCGAGGTCGCTGCCAAACTTCGAAAATGCTTCTAATTCGCGATATTGTGCTTGGTCAATTTTTAATGTACCGGCAACTTTTTTCATTGATTTAATTTGAGCGTTTCCACCAACCCGCGATACCGAAATTCCTACATTAATAGCTGGACGAATACCTGAATTGAATAAATTTGATTCAAGATAAATTTGTCCATCTGTAATAGAAATTACGTTTGTAGGAATATATGCTGATACGTCGCCGGCTTGAGTTTCGATGATAGGCAAAGCTGTTAGCGAACCACCACCTTTAACTAAGTGTTTAATGGGAGCTGGTATATCGTTCATCATTTTTGCAATGTCATCGGCTTCAATAATTTTTGCAGCTCTTTCTAACAAACGTGAGTGCAAATAAAACACATCGCCGGGATAAGCTTCGCGTCCCGGTGGGCGGCGGAGTAACAAAGAAACTTCGCGGTACGAAACTGCTTGTTTCGAAAGGTCATCGTAAACAATAAGTGCATGACGACCGGAGTCGCGGAAAAATTCGCCAATAGCACAACCGGCAAAAGGAGCATAAAATTGCATTGCAGCAGGGTCGCTGGCAGTTGCTTCAACAATTACTGTATAATTTAAAGCACCATGTTTCTCGAGAGTTTTTGCAATGTTTGCAACAGTTGAACCTTTTTGTCCAATAGCTACATAAATGCAATAAACAGGTTGTCCTTTTTCAAAAAATTCGCGTTGATTAATAATTGTATCAATAGCAATAGCTGTTTTTCCTGTTTGACGGTCGCCAATAATAAGTTCGCGTTGTCCACGCCCAATGGGAATCATTGCATCAATAGCTTTTATACCAGTTTGAAGCGGTTCTTTTACCGGTTGACGATAAATAACGCCGGGAGCTTTACGTTCCAACGGCATTTCGTATAATTGACCAGTTATTGGACCTTTTCCGTCAACTGGTTCGCCAAGTGTATTTATAACCCTCCCGAGCAATCCTTCGCCAACTTTAATTGATGCAATTTGATTAGTTCTTTTAACTTTATCGCCTTCTTTAATACTTTCTGATAATCCCAGCAAAACGACACCTACATTATCTTCTTCAAGATTAAGTGTGATAGCTTTCATTCCATTGTCAAATTCAACCATTTCGTTTGCCTGAACATTGGACAAGCCATATATTCTGGCTATTCCATCACCAACCTGAAGTACAGAGCCAACTTCGTTAAGGTCGGCTTCGCTTGTTATTCCTTTCAGTTGATTTCGTAAAATTTGGGAAACTTCACCCGGTTTTATATCTGCCATTTTTTAATTTAAGATTTATGAATTATAATTTAAAATATTTATTGTTCATCGTTTTAACTTCTAACTTTTTACTTCTAACTTCTAACTTCTAACTTCTAATAATTGTGTATTCGTTAATTCATTACGAATTTTTTTAAGTCTGGTTTGTACACTTGCATCGTATTGCATATCTTCAATTTGAAGTACAAAGCCACCAATTATTGAATCGTTAACAGTTGATGAAAGTTCTATAATTTTATTGTATTTAGATTTAAGTAGTTGTGATATTTTATTTTTCAAAGCTTCATCAATATTTATAGGGGTTACAAGTGATGCCGTAATAATGCCTTTGTGTTGTTTGTATAGGTCGAAAAAATTTCTGATAACATCGTTTAAGCGGTTTTCGCGATGATGTTTGATAAGCATTTCGATAAAATTTATTGTAAGTATTGATAATACCGGTGAAAAAGTATTTTTAAATATTTTTTGCTTTTCAGATGGTTTAACAACGGAGCTGTTAAAAATGTGATTAAATTCCGGAACGGTAGTAATAACTTCGCTTATTAATTGCATATCGTTTTTTACTTTTTCGAGCATATTATCTTCTACTGCAACAAGTAAAAGCGATTTAGCATACCGAACTCCAATTTTACTATAATTCATTCATTTAATTTTTTCTGATTACTGATTACCGTTTATTGTTCACCGTTTACTGATTACTAATTCAGATTAATATCTTTAATTAAACTTTCGATGAATTCTTTTTGGTTAGCATCTTTTAAAAGTTCTTTTTTCAATATTTTTTCGGCTATTTCTACCGATAAAAACGATATTTGATTTTTAATATCGGTTAATGCAGCCATTTTTTCGGATTGAATAATAGATTTAGAATTTTCGATAAGTTTATGTGCCTCAATACTTGCTTGTGTTTTGGCTTCTGAAATAATATTCTCTTTTATTTCACGAGCTTCTTTAATAAGCAAATCGCGTTCTTTACGAGCTTCATTTAAAATACGCTCATTGTCGGATTGTAATTTAGCCATTTCGCCTTTAGCTTTTTCGGCTGATTTAAGTGCGTTTTCAATATTTTCTTCACGTTCTTTAATCATTTGAAGAACTGGTTTCCATGCGTATTTTTTAAGTATTATTAATACCAAAGAAAACGATAACAACATCCAAAATATTAGACCTATACCGGGGGTTACGAGTTCCATAATTTATTTGTGATTTATGATTTTAAAATTACGATTTAAAATTTTTATTACTCAGCAATGCGACCAACCGTCGCATTGTTAAGTAATTTTTTCTTAGATGAAAAGAATTAGCATACAAACAACAATAGCAAAAAATGCAACACCTTCAACAAGAGCAGCAGCAATAATCATGTTTGAACGAATATCACCTAAAGCTTCTGGCTGTCTGGAAATTGCAGTTAATGCACTTCCGCCAATGTTTCCAATACCAATACCGGCACCTACTGCAGCAATACCTGCACCAATACCTGCACCCATTTTTGCAATAGCTGTGTTTGCAAGAACTTGTAAAATAATTGTTAATGTAATCATATATATAAAGGTTTAAAAAAAGTTTAATGTTTTATGTTCATAGTCATACAGTTGTCATACATAGTCATCCGATTGTCAGACTTTATATTACTAATTGAAAACAATTTAGTGACCATTGTATTAACTATTGTGTGACTATTGTTGTTCATTGTTCAATTGTTTTATATTTAATAATTTTTTAATGATGTTCTTCGGTTGCTAATCCAAAATAAATTGCCGAAAGTAGCGTAAACACATAAGCTTGAATAAAAGCTACAAGAAGTTCGAGCATTGACATAAATACTGTGAAAATTATTGAAAGCACAGAAATTCCGTAACCGGCACCTAAATTCATTTTTCCGAAAATAAAAATCAAGCTAAAAAATCCAAGTGCAATAATGTGTCCGGCTGTAATGTTTGCGAATAAACGAACCATAAGAACAAAAGGTTTTGTAAATACTCCAATAAGTTCTACAATAGGCATTAAGGGAATTGGAATTTTTAACCACCATGGCACTCCAGGGGCATTAATTATATGTTTCCAATAAGTTGCATTGGCATTTATAGTTGTAATTGTAAAAGTGAACAAAGCAAGAATCATTGTAACAGCAATGTTTCCGGTTAAGTTTGCTCCTCCCGGAAAAATTGGAATTAACCCAAGCAAATTACTAATAAAAATAAAAAAGAAAATCGTTAATAAATAAGGCAGATACTTTTGATATTTCTGTCCAATTGACGGACGTGCTATATCGTCGCGAACAAAGATAATTAATGGTTCCATTAAGGATTGAACTCCTTTAGGTGCTAAATTCTGCCGGCGTTTATAAGATTTTGCAACACTAATAAAAATCCAAAGCATTAAAAATATTACAATAAAAAGTTCGGAAACAACTTTAGTTATTGAAAGGTCAAGAGGAAGTTTTGCGACTTTGTCTATTGTCCCATTTTCTAAAACTTCAACAATTTTACCTTTATTAATGCCTTCCAATTCGAGTTTTAATCCAGAGTATGATTTTTCGCCATGTTCAAATTTTGACGACATAAAAAACAATAATCCCTGTTTATAACTATATACAATTATTGGCAATGGAATTGTTATTTCGGTTCCGTTAATTTCTGCAATATGCCACTCGTGATTATCAATAACGTGACCAATAATAAACTCACCGGGCTTAAATACTTCTTCTTTTGAGCCGGATTTTGTTAAAGAATCTGTTTCTGTTTCGGTAGCATGAAGGGTTAACCCAAGTAACAGTAAAACTGTAATTAACAGGATGTTTCTATAATATTTTAAGTGCAATTGCATTCGATAATTTCGTTTTTTTAAAGCAAGCAAAATTAATTAAAAATTTGTATGAGCAAAAACTGTATTCGTTTTTTATTAATTATTTTTTCAAATAACTATATTGCTCTGTTTATCAATATTTAGTGTTTGTCCATAATGTCCGATTTCTGCGTTATTCTCGTATTAAAAAACAGTCATTCCGCTTAGGCGGAACTCCTGATTTTAATACTTCGAAAGCCTTGAACTCGGACATTCTGAATCAAACACTGATTTTATAGACAGACACTATTTAAACAAATCGTTTCTTCGCACAATAATTGACATTCAATTTGTGTAACTTATAGCAATACTTTAAAAAACTTAAAAAAGATGAACAACATAAAAAAATATGCCGTATCTTTATAATAATTTTGGAAAATCGGTTAACGGGTTCTACGATTTTTTTAAATCAAAAGTAAAAAAATGTCCCGCATAAGCGGGATTAGAACCCACCTTAAAAAATAAGTTCTTATGAAAAAAATTCTACTTGTATTATTTGGTTTTGCAATTAGCTTAACCATGTTTGCTGTTCCAGTAAATCCTGAGCAGGCATCAAAAATCGCTAAGAATTTCTATTTACAAATGAGTAAAGACAAAGGCTCAACAAATGTGTCTTTAACTCTTGTTTATACATCAACATCAAAGGATGTTTCTACAGCAAAAGGGTTTAATGGACAAGAAACACCTGTACTTTACATTTTCAATGTAAATCAAAATGATGGTTTTGTGATTGTTTCTGCCGATAATGCTGTAACTCCAATTCTTGGCTATACATTGAAAGGCACTTATACAGACCAACATCGACCAATAGCATTTATAAAATTATTAGAAAAATACAAAAAGGAAATTACATTTATAATTTCAAATAATCTTGAAGCAGATGAAGTTATAAAAACAAAGTGGAGAAATCTTGATAGCGGAAAACCTCTTGACCCAAGTAAGGATACAAAAAGTGTAAATCCGCTTTGTGCTACAACATGGAATCAGAATCCCTATGAAAATCAGATGTGCCCTGCTGACCCGAACGGTTCTAATGGACATGCGGTAACAGGTTGTCCTGCAACTGCAATGGCTCAAATAATGAAATATTGGAATTATCCAACTACTGGCACAAGTTTTCATTCATATAGCTCTCAAAATTATGGCACCTTATCGGCAGACTTCGGTTCAACAACTTATGATTGGGGCTCTATGCCTAATAATCTTACTGGTCCAAATAATGCAGTAGCATTACTTATGTTTCATTGTGGTGTATCAGTAGAAATGAATTATGGACCCGATGAAAGTGCAAGTTATGTTATTATTTCCGGTGCTCCCACACCTGCACAGAGTTCAGAGTATGCATATAAAACCTATTTCGGATATAATTCATCAACAATACAAGGATTAAAACGCGATAGCTATTCTGATGCAGATTGGAAACAGTTTTTAAAAACTGATTTGGATGCAAACCGTCCTATTCAATACGCAGGATTTGGGACGAATGGCGGTCATACATTTGTCTGCGATGGATACGACAATAATGATTTCTTTCACATGAATTGGGGTTGGGGTGGAAACTCAGATGGCTTTTTTGATATAGATGCCCTTAATCCTGGTTCGTTAGGTACAGGCGGTGGTGCAGGTGGTTTCAATTCCGGTCAGCAAGCAGTAATTGGAATACAACCTAATAGTGTGCAGCAAAATTACAATCTTCAGGTTTATTCAGCAATTACAGTAAATCCAAATCCCATTAACTTTGCTCAAGCATTCAGTGTTTCTACTGATATTGCAAATTATGGCAGTGTGGATTTTACAGGCGATTTTTGCGCTGCTTTGTTTAACTCACAGGGTGTTTTTATTGATTATATTCAAACATTGACCGGAACTATTACACCTTCAACCTATTCTACAACAACGTTTTCTACCTCAGGCATGACTGCGCCTCCTGATAATTATATTATAAGCATTTTTTCAAGACCTACAGGCGGAAGCTGGACTTTAGTAAATCAGGCTACATTCACAAATCCTGTTTCTATAACAATTACAGGTCCTTACAATGATGTTCAGATGTACACTAATGCATCTATTTCTCCAAATCCGGTTATTCAGAACCAGGCAGTATCCATTTCAGCATCCATTGCAAATGCCGGTACTTCAGATATTAATTGCTCGGTTGCCGCTTATATATATAATCTGGATGGCACATTTGCTCAAACTGTTGAAGTTAAAAGTGCACAAACATTGCAATCGGGTTATTATTATAATTTTTCATTCAATTCTTCAAATATTGATTTAACGCCTGGCACATATCTATTAGTATTTGCCGAAACTCCTGATGGTACCAATTGGTATTATGTTGGGGGTACAAGTTACCCAAATCCAATTTATATTAATGTTGTTGGACAGCCATTATCACCTGATGTATATGAACAAAATAATACAGAAGCAACAGCTTATAATTTACCGATGAATTTTTCGGGGAATACAGCTTCGGTAAATACTACAGGTTCCAATATTCATATTGGAACTGATGTAGATTATTATCAGTTAAATCTTCCTTTGGGTTACAATTATACTATTACTGCAAGAGTAGATGATTCGTATAATAGTGGAAATGGTCAAACATATACTTGCGATGTTATTTGGTCGTATAAAACAGGTTCAACTTTGTCAGATGTTTATGATGATGTGATGCCAAATAACATTCAAATATCAAATGGCGGCACAATTATATTTGGCGTATCTCCATATATTTCAGGTGCTACAGGCACTTATTTATTTGAAATGTCAATTACACAAACTGTTGGTATTAAAGAAATTGATGCTCTTGCAAATTCGATTAATCTTTATCCTAATCCTGCTCAAAATTCAGTAAACCTTGATTTGAGTAATTTTAATCAAAAAATAAGTACAGTTAAGGTTATGGATAATATTGGACAAGAAATCAATAATTATAACCAATCCGATTTTTCAGGTAAAATTTATAATATTCCTCTAAATAATTTACCTGATGGTTTGTACTTTGTGAATATTATAAGTGATAATAAAGTATTTTCAAAGAAGTTTACGATTCAAAAATAATAATATGCAACTGAATATCTCAATTATTACAATTTTAATATCAGGGTTACTAATGAATTCATGTGGAGTTTCCCGCAAAAATAATCAGCCTTTAAATACTGTAGATTATTCGGGACCCTCAACTCTGGTATATAAAACCCGAAAGGACTATTTCAAAAATGTGCCTGTTACTCTTTCAGAAGATAAATCTAAAATAGTAAGCTATCCTGCTATTTCAGACGTTTATTATAAAGGTCAGTTAGCATATCCTACAAAATTGGAAAAAGGATATTTGTTAGACAACCGTGGGATAAATATAAATACTGCTTTTTTAAGCCTTACTTACGAAGAATACATAAAATTAAAAGAAGTTCCCAAATTATCGGAATTATATTCTCTGATTATTGATAAAGACCCTTTTACAGAGTTATATAACTGCGGAAATCGTTACAAATTCAAAGACGAAATAAATGAATTGAACGAAATAATAAAAAGCGATAAACTAAAGGATTTTAAAAAATTGAAATAAAATGAAAGTTAGTATGTTGTTCTAATTCATCATTTTTTGAATTAATCTTTAATTTCAGATTTTAATCGTTCAATCTGGGTTTGTTTATTTACTTCTCTAAGTTTATTTCCGGTTTCGGTAAAATATTGATGTATTGTCAGGAATTTAACCTGCAATTTATTCCAATCATTAATGGAACCAATTAAATTTTGTTCGTGCAATTCTTTGTATAGCATATTTGAAACTGGAATAAAATCGCTACGTCCAAGATAGTCGAGGTCGGCATCGCAAATAATATTTTGCAAAAGTGTTTTTGGTTCGGGAGGCAACTTAGTTGCCATTATTATTTCATTAATTGCTGTAATTTGTTCTTGCGAATAGCCAAATTTTGGCAAAATTTCGGAAGCTATTTTGGTGCCAATTAATTCATGTCCATTTGTTTGAATTGATTGTCCCGAATCGTGAAATAAAGCGGCTGTTTTTAAAAGCAACATTTCTTCGTCTGTAATTCCTTCGCCTCTGCCTAATATTTCGGCTTGAATGCCCACATCAATAGTATGTTTAAGATTATGATAATATAAATATTTTGGTAATTCGCGTTCTAATTTGTCGAGCATAAATTCTTCGAGGTCGTCAAATTTAATAAGTTGAAATTTTATTGTAAATTTTTTATTTTGTACTAATCCTTGATGGTCAACCGAATAAATAGGAGTAAATCCTTTTACTTGATATAGGTTTATGTCGCCAACATATTTAACAGGAATTTTACCGATATAACTACATCTAAAATACTCCGACACTAATTCTCGCGTCATTTCCGAAATAATTATTTTACCGGGTTCGCTTGCCGATTCAATACGACTTGCAATATTAACTGTTTCGCCTTTAAGCTCGTAAGAAATCTTCTTTTTACCAACTTCAGCAGCAACTACAGGGCCTGTATGAATTCCCATTGAAATTTCCCAGATTTTACGTTCTTCGCCGAAAAGTTCTTTTTGAAATTCAATTAATTTTTCTTGAATTTCTATAGCGGCTAAAATCATTTCAATAGGGTTTGTCCTGTTTTTTTTGGGAATACCGCCTGCACACATCAGAGTATCGCCAATTGTACTGATTTTTTTTATATTATGTTTTTCAATTATCTCGTCTAAAATTATAAAAAAGCCGTCAAGTTCATCAATCAAAAGTTCAGCATTATCTTCGGATGATAGTTTTGAAAACCCTTTAATGTCGGCAAAAAAGACGGTTACCATTTTGTAACGCAAACTTTTTCTATCGGCAGATTCGAGATTTACTTTTGCACTTAATTTATCAATTTTTTCACCCAAATTACGATTTTGTTCTATTAACTCTAAATTACGAGTTAACAATTCATGGTTTTCTTTTGTTAAATTCGAAAGGCTTTTTTCAAGCTCTTGTATTTTATTAATATCGTTGTTTATATTTTCACTCATTAAAAAAAAGGTAACTACTCAGCCACTAAATTAACTTTAAAATAGCCACAGATTCACAGATTTT
>JAVHRE010000417.1:0-1883 GCA_036171495.1 Bacteroidales bacterium | reverse complement strand
CTATTTAATGATTGGCAAGAAAAATTCTATATTTTTACCGGGAAGAATTTTAACAATATTTTTTATTAACCCATGATTTATAAAACTAACATGTTTATGAAAAACATATATTTTTTTATTGCTTTGGCTATAGTTTTTTCGGGGTGTGAATACAACAAATCCGTCAATAAAGATTTACTTACAGGCATCATTGTCAAGGGAAATGGGATTTCGGTTGAAGACACCTACCTTTCTATAGATGATAAAAAAATAACACGTACAAACTTTATTTTCGGAGAAAAGTTTTTTCTTAATTTTGATGATATTCAAGGGTTAAAAAAAGAAAATGGCAGGGTGTTTCCCGGTATGAAAATTCTGGTGATTAGCAGTGCCGGCGATACAGTTGTAAAATCTAATGATCTTTTTATTGAGTATGATAAAAAAGGTATTTCTCGCTCTCCACTTATGCTTATGCCCGACATTACCATTGGGAAACCCATGAAATCAGGGATAGAATATACTTTTAATGTATATTTATGGGATAAAAAAGGTACTGGTTCTCTAACATCAAATTTTAAATTTAAAGTTGAAGCGAACAAAAACATTACAGTTGAAAAAATTAAAGCAAATTGTAATGAAATTTATTTATTTTCCAAAGAGAATAATAAAGTAATTAACAATAAATTGAAATCAAATGAAACAGCTTATATGAACTTTGAAGGAATTACCGGTTTCTTGATAACAGATGGACGAGTGTTTCCAGGCCTTTCTGTTAAATTAACAGATAATAAAGGACATGTTTTATATAATGAAAAAGATCTTTTAGAAAGTGGTAATGATGGTTTTAGTGCTGTTGATTTTGAAGATAAGGTTTTTGCGAATATTAACTTGTCTAAAAATAATTATAAAGGTAACTTTTCTTTTGAAGTGGTTTTATGGGATAAAAAAAGTGATGCAAAAATAACCGCAAAAGCACTGCTTACCGCAGAATAGATGGGGCTACCTATCCTTGTACATTATATTTATTTGCCCTAACGGCGTTGAGCTACGAAGATAAAATAGCAATCATGGTTATTAGAAACAGTTTTATTTTTCACCAACAAATTTTTCATTGGCTCTCTGCGTTGCAATATAACACTTGTCAGAATATTTAATCCTTTTTTATTGTCAAAATTATTCGACAGCAAATGGTTACAATTAACTTTATGCGGATGTATTCATTTATTTACCGAGTAAGGTTTGGAGAGGGATGTAGTTTTGCAGTGTCAAAAGGGTATCAGGTTTTGGTATCATGACAAAAACGAAAATAAATATTAATAGTTTAAATTTTTAAAATCATGGAAAAAATGACAAACAAAGTAGAATTGACAGGCAATGCAGGAAATAGTCCTGAAGTTATTAACCTGAAAGATGGAAAAAAAGTAGCTAAGTTTAATATGGCTACAACCGAGAGTTATAAAAACCAAAGTGGTGAATGGGTGAAAAACACAACATGGCACAAAATTATAATGTGGAACAAACTAGCTGATCAGGCGCAAACACTTATCAAGAAAGGTTCTCGCATTATACTTATAGGAAAAATAGTTAACAGTAACTACACAGATGATAAGGGTGTGAAACACTACGTCTCTGAAATTTATGCAGTAAGTTTTGAAACTGTAAAAGTTGAAAAAACTGATGAAGTTTTAGCCTCATAATCTACAACTGTTAAAAATTGGAAAGCCCGGTATTGCCGGGCTTTTTTATTTATTAATTGACAAATATCTCTTCAACGAAAACATAAAAGTTTCTATTAATAAAATATAAAAGTATATAATCGTAATGAACTTAAATAAGTGTTTTGTGCTATTTAGTGTCTGTCCATAATGTCCGATTTTTTCGTTAAACAACCCACAAGCTCGCTC
>JAVHRE010000416.1:0-1894 GCA_036171495.1 Bacteroidales bacterium | reverse complement strand
TTAGCGGTCTCTGCGCCTTTGCGTGACAACTTTTGTGTACACTGATTAGTTACAACGAATCTTCCGATAAATTGGAACAAGTAGTGGCAACGATTTTTTTTAGCAAACACTAATTAATTTTAATTAGGACTTACGCAAAAAAAACAATATGACACGAATTACACTAATAAAAAATAAGTTATTGGGTTATTTAGTTATTGAAAAAATCACTTCATATTAACTTAATAACTTAATAACAAATAACTTAATAACCATAACAAAGTGTCAAAAATAAACTTCTGCGTAAGTCCTATTTAATAATGATTTTAGGATAATCAATTTGTATTATGTATAATTGCAAAAAGTAAAAAATTGATATGAGTTCATCGTTGGTCTTTGTTATTATTGCTCTGTATTTTTCATTACTGCTTATAATTGCATATTTTACTTCGAGAGGAGCAACATCGCACAGTTTTTTTAATGCAAACCGTAAATCACCTTGGTTTGTAGTTGCTTTTGGAATGATAGGGACTTCGCTTTCGGGAGTTACATTTATGTCGGTTCCCGGCTGGGTTGGCACTACCCAATTCTCGTATATGATTATGGCACTGGGATATTTATTCGGTTACATTGTGATTGCAACAATTTTACTGCCAATGTATTACAAACTAAATTTAACATCAATATATTCGTACCTCGAAACACGCTTTGGCTTTTGGTCATACAAAACAGGTGCATTTTTCTTTATTTTATCGCGAAGTTTAGGCGCTGCATTTAGAATGTATATTGTTATAAACGTTTTACAAATATTTGTTTTTGATGCGTGGAACATTCCATTTTGGGTTACAGTTCTAACTTTTATTGTGCTTGTTGTTTTATATACTTACCAGGGCGGAGTAAAAACTATAGTTTGGACCGATTCGCTTCAAACCATAGGAATGTTAACGGCTGTAATTTTAACTTTAGTTTTTGTATCAAAAGAACTTGGTTTTACTTTTAACCAGCTTGTTAAGAAAGTAAACGATTCAGAAATGTCTAAAATGTTTTTTGTTGATAATTGGAACGATAAGCGTTTCTTTTTAAAAGAATTTTTTGCCGGAATGTTTATAACAATAACTATGACAGGACTTGACCAAGAAATGATGCAGAAAAATTTAAGTTGTAAAAATATTCGCGAAGCACAAAAAAACATGCTCACATTTTCGGTGATTAGTGTTTTTGTAATACTTATGTTTCTGTTTCTTGGAGCAATATTATATATGTATGCAAATGCAAATAGTATAACTGTTCCAAAAACCACCGACGACCTTTTCCCACTTCTTGCACTTAAATATTTTAGTCCTGCAATTGGTATCGTTTTTTTAATTGGACTTATTTCTGCGGCATTTCCAAGTGCCGATGGAGCTTTAACATCGCTAACAACTTCGTTTAGTGTAGATTTTCTTGGACTGAACAAAAAAAAAATTAGCGAAAATAAACTGCGAAAAACCCGGTATAAAGTACATATTACATTTGCTTTTTTACTTCTTTTAATTATTGTGATTTTTAAAGCGGTTAACGACCAAGCGGTTATTGGAAAATTACTTACTGTTGCCGGTTATACTTATGGACCATTATTGGGACTTTATAGCTTTGGCTTATTTACAAAACTTAAAGTTAAAGATAATTTAGTGCCGTTAATAGCAATACTTTCGCCTACTATTTGTTTTTTGTTAAGTACTTTTTCCAAACAACTGTTTAACGGATACGAGCTTGGTTACGAATTACTTATAATAAACGGGTTAATTACATTTATTTTGCTTTTAGTAATTGCAAAAAAAGAAAATCAATAAAAATTTTTCTATTATCCGATAAAAATAATGGTAACTAATCAGTGTCAAAGTTAATATGATTTTTATTGAACTTATTCCATATT
>JAVHRE010000415.1:0-9782 GCA_036171495.1 Bacteroidales bacterium | reverse complement strand
TGTGAATCTGTGGCTATTTTAAAGTTAATTTAGTGGCTGAGTAGTTACAAATAAAATAATGGCATTTCTCTTTTATCTATTGGCAGGAATTGCTCTTTTAAGCGGACTTATGGTGGTCTTGTCAAAAAGTCCCATCAATAGTGTGATTTATCTTATTATTTGCTTTTTAGCCATTGCAGGTCATTATATACTTTTAAATGCTCAATTTCTGGCGGTTGTTCATATTATTGTATACACGGGTGCTATAATGGTTGTTTTTCTATTTGTTATTATGCTTCTGAATCTGAATAGGACAAATGAACCACACAAATCGGTGCTCACAAAAATCATGGCTGTAATATCGGGTGGAATGTTATTTCTTGTGCTTATTGCTGCTGCCAAAGGATTAGACCAAATGATAGTAAATAAAGAGTTTGATAGTAATATTGGTTTGGTAGCGAATCTTGGAAAAGTTTTGTACACCGATTATATGTTGCCCTTTGAAGCATCATCCGTTTTGTTTTTATCAGCAATGGTTGGTGCAGTAATGCTCGGAAAAAAAGACAAAAAAATAAAATAATATGGAAAACATAACCTCAGCTATACGAATTATTCCACTAGAACATTATCTATTCCTATGTCTGGCTTTATTTTCAATTGGCTTAATGGGAGTTTTGTTCCGCAGGAATACAATTGTAATACTGATGTGCATTGAAATGATGTTGAATTCGGTAAATCTTCTTCTGGCAGCTTTTTCGGCATACAGGTCAGATCCTTCCGGGCAGGTATTTGTATTCTTTATCATGGTTGTTGCAGCCGCTGAAGTTGCAGTAGGTCTTTCCATTTTGGTGATGATGAAAAGAAATGTTGACTCTATAGATATTAACTTATTAAATAAACTAAAGAACTGAGCATGTTTCAGAATTCATGGCTCATATTATTGTTTCCTCTTTTAGGATTTGTTGTTACGGGCATTTTCCGCAAACAGCTTTCAGGGAAATTCTGTGGACTTTTTGCAAGCCTAATGGTACTTGCTTCATTCATTTATTCCCTGTTCCTGTTTTTTCAGATTAAACATATCTCAAATCCTTCTGTTGCCGTTGAATTTTTTAACTGGATAAACTGTGGTAAACTCTCCGTTTCTTTTGGCTTTTTAATCGACTCGCTTTCCGTTACCATGATGATGATTATCACCGGAGTGGGGTTTTTAATTCATATTTTTTCCATTGGCTATATGGAACATGATGAAAGAATAAACACCTATTTTTCACAGCTCAATCTCTTTATCTTTTCAATGATGTTACTTGTTATGAGTTCCAATTATTTACTGATGTTTGTCGGTTGGGAAGGCGTGGGTTTATGTTCTTATCTTCTGATTGGATTCTGGTATCGTAAAGATGCTTTCAATAATGCAGCACGCAAGGCATTTATCATGAACCGCATTGGTGACCTCGGTTTCATCTTTGGTTTAATTGCTTTATTCACCACATTTCATTCTCTTGATTTTAATTTAATTTTTTTGCAGACCGGTAAATTTTCAGGGGGAGAAACAATTATTACATTTATTACATTAATGTTATTAATCGGTGCTATCGGGAAAAGTGCTCAAATTCCATTATTTACGTGGCTCCCCGACGCCATGGCCGGGCCCACTCCTGTTTCTGCCTTAATACATGCAGCTACTATGGTAACTGCCGGAATATATTTAATTGCCAGAAGCAGTGCCTTATTTGTTCTTGCACCAATCACCATGAATGTAGTATTAATTATTGGTATTGTTACAGCTTTGGTTGCAGCCATTATAGCACTTTTGCAAAACGATATTAAAAAAATCCTGGCCTATTCAACCGTTAGCCAACTTGGATTTATGTTTATCGCTTTGGGACTTGGTGCTTTTTCCACTTCTGTTTTTCATTTAACTACTCATGCCTTTTTCAAAGCTTTATTATTTCTTGGAGCCGGCAGTATTATTCATTCTTTACAGGGACAACAAGACATCAGGCTCATGGGTGGAATAAGGAAAAACATGCCCATAACATTTGTTACGTTTTTTATTGCCGTTCTTGCTATTTCAGGAATACCCCCTTTTTCGGGGTTTTTCTCAAAAGATGAAATATTAGCAACTGCTTTTCATTCAAATCCTGTAGTTTGGGTATTTACCATAATTGTCTCGATACTTACCTGTTTTTATATGTTTCGTTTATTCTTTCTGGTTTTTTATGGTTCTTATCGTGGAGGCGCAATAACATTTGAGAAAATTCACGAATCTCCAAAAGTAATGACCATCCCGCTTATTCTTCTTGCCATTTTAGCTTTTGCTGGTGGTTTCATAAATATTCCTGCTATGTTTGGAGGAAGCCATGATTTTACAAATTTTATTCATCCTTCAATCACAGGATTACCAATTGGTTTGATGGAAACTGAAAATTATTCAACTGAAATTTTTCTTGCTTCAGGAGTTTTACTTTTAATCATTGTTACTGTTTTCATTTCCTGGTTTGTTTTTGTAAAGAAATCGAATATTCCAATGCCAGACTCAATCCAACGTAATTTTATTTCGAATTTTGTTTATCGTAAATTTTATTTTGACGAACTATATCATATACTTATTGTTAAACCTTATCACTGGCTGGCAGAAAAATTTACTTCCTTTATTGAAATCAACATCATTGATTATATTGTCAATGGAATTGGTTCTCTGGTTTTATCTGTAGGAAATAAAGTCCGGATGGTTCAAACAGGAAGTATTGGTTTTTATATGTTCGTCATGGTGATTGCTATGATTTCAATGATTGCTTGTATAATCTGGATAAAATAGAATGTACACTTTAATTCTCATATTAATCCCTCTCTTTGGAAGTATTGCTGTTCTTTTTCTAAAGAACACAAAGGTTGTGCGTACCATTTCTCTTATCTTTTCATTAGGTCAGCTTTTATTAACAGCATATATATATTGCATTTTCCAACATGTATGTCCTTGTAATTTCTCTGTAAACATTCCCTGGATTAGTTCGCTGGGAATTAATTTTCATATAGCCCTCGATGGAATAAGTCTGCTGATGGTACTTTTAACAAATCTCCTGATACCATTAATTATTCTGGCAGGATTTGGTCGAAAACAGGAAAGAGCCAATGTTCTTTATTCTTTGATTTTATTTATGCAAACTTCTTTGGTAGGTGTTTTTGTTTCACAAAATGCAATTCTATTCTATATATTCTGGGAACTTGCATTGATACCCATTTATTTTATTGTACTTATATGGGGTGGAGAACGTCGCAATGTCATCACCTTAAAATTCTTTATTTACACTTTGATTGGAAGTCTATTAATGCTTGTTGCTTTTATTTATTTATTCCATTTAACTTCCAACACATCATTCGAATTAAAAGATTTTTATAATCTTTCCATTTCAGCTTTTGACCAAAACTGGATATTTTTGTTTATGTTCCTGTCTTTTGCCATTAAAATGCCTTTATTTCCTTTCCATACATGGCAACCGGATACCTATACTACAGCTCCAACGCAAGGGGCTATGCTGCTCTCGGGAATTATGTTGAAGATGGGAATTTATGGAGCTCTTCGTTGGTTAATTCCAATTACACCATTAGCTGTTGTTACCTGGCAAAATACAATCATCGTACTTTCTGTTATTGGAGTAGTTTATGCTTCTTTCCTTGCATTCAGACAAAAAGATTTGAAGAAAATGATTGCCTATTCTTCGATTGCACATGTGGGATTAATCGGAGCCGGAATATTTGCAGGAACGTTTCATTCCATGCAGGGAGTAATGGTGCAATTGTTTGCTCATGGAATTTATGTGGTTGGATTATTTTATGTTTCCGACATTCTTGAGGACAGGTTACAAACACGACAGATTGCAGATTTTGGAGGAATACGAAAAATTGCCGGAAATTTTACCATTTTGTTTTTCATTATTGTTTTAGGAAGCATTGCACTTCCTTTGACAAATGGTTTTGTAGGAGAATTTTTACTTTTGTTAGGAATTTACGAATTCAATCCATGGTTTGCAATCATTGGAGGATTAGGAATGATTATGGGAGCCGTTTACATGCTTTTTACGTATCAGCGAATTATGCTTGGAGAAACCAATGATTTAACATTAGGTTTTAAAGATCTGAAACTTCATGAATGGTTTGTATTAATTCCTATTTGTGTATTAATCCTTTTTTTAGGAATTCACCCTCAACCCCTTATTGATTTAACACAATCCAAAATATTAGAAATTATTAGTCATTTAAAACAATAAACATCGAAATAAATAGAAACCATAGAAATAAATCCGATAGCTATCGGATGTAAAAACAAAAATACAATAATGTTATCCTTAATAACCATAGCAGTAACCGGTGTTCTCCTTCTCTATCTGGGTTTTATAAAAAACCGTTTCATTTATATTTCTGTAGCTATCGCCGGACTGATTATTTCTCTTTTATTCTCCATCTTTTCATGGAACACAAATGAATGCGGATTAAGCAATATGCTTACCATAGATAATTACTCTATTGCATTTAATGTTGTTATGATTTTTACCACACTTCTTATCATCCTATTAGCTCCTCACTATTTTAAAGGAGTAGAACATAATGTTTCCGAGATTTATGCTCTCATGTTTTTTTCACTTACAGGGGCATGTCTTGTAACATCATTCGATAATCTTACAATGCTTTTTATTGGTATCGAAACTATGTCAATTCCATTATATATTCTTGCCGGAAGTAAAAAATTCTCAATCCGTTCCAATGAAGCATCGTTTAAATATTTTATTTTCAGTTCTCTTGCAACAGCTATTTTTTTATTAGGAATCACATTGGTGTACGGCATGATTGGCTCATTTCATATAGGAGATATCGCTGCGTTCTTCTCCACAGCGAAAGAAATTCCATCCATGTTAAAACTCGGAATTGTATTATTAGTACTAAGTTTTGGCTTTAAAATAGCAGCCGTACCATTTCATTTCTGGGCACCCGACGTATATGAAGGTTCCCCTACACTTATTACAGCATTTATGGCAACGGTTGTTAAGATTGCCGGATTTGCAGCTTTCTACAAGCTGTTATCAGTTTGTTTTATTTCTGCCACAGGAACATGGTTACATCTTATCATAGGGTTCTCGGTATTATCGCTTTTATTAGGTAATCTGGCAGCAATTAAGCAACAGAATGTAAAAAGGATGCTTGCCTATTCCAGCATTTCACATACAGGATTTATGCTTTTTGCTATTCTTTCTTTTAACAGTTTTTCGGCAGGTTCTTTACTTTATTATTCGTTTGCTTATGCTCTTGCAACCATTACTGCCTTTGGAGTTTTAATAGTAGTGAAAAACCATAAGAATGCAGATGGATCTTTTAAAGCATTTAATGGATTGGCGCGAAAAAATCCAATATTAACAATTGCCATGACTATTTCTATGCTTTCTATGGCAGGGATTCCAATTACTGCAGGCTTTTTTGCAAAATATTACATTTTTGTTTCTGCTCTTCAGGGTGGTTGGCTCTGGCTTGTAATACTTGGAATATTGGCAGCTTTGATTGGAGTAGCATACTATTTTAAATTAATCATAGCAATTTATGCTAAAACAAGTGATACAGAAAAAATAAAAACAAGTCCTTTATATTTATTTTCCCTGCTAATTGCTACTATTTTGATATTAGCTGCCGGAATTTTACCGAATTTTATTATTACTCTAATCTAAAGGTTACATTTCCTCAATTATATTTTGATAATATTTGAATCAAAAGAGAGTAGGAATTATGCCATATCCAAATATAAAATAGTCCAAATTTTTTAATCATCCCCCTACCCTCCCGAAATAAATTCGGGACAGGCTCTTCAAAAAGGGGGAAAAACCCAAAACCCTCTCCAAAGAGGGACGATAAATGGTCAGACTATTTTATTAGGACTTACGCAATCCCGCCTAAGCGGAATATTTTTGACACTTTGTTATGGTTATTGAGTTATTTGTTATTAAGTTATTTGGTTATTAACTCAATAACATAATAACCTATTAACTTATTAATCTATTCGTGCAATTCGTGTCATATTGTTTTTTTTTGCGTAAGTCCTATTTATATTAAGTATTGGCATTAAATCTGTTATACTGATGCTGTATCTGTATTACTACTCCCCATTATCATTTCTTGGTTTTGGGTTTTCTTTTTCTTCCGGTTGGGTTCCCGATAAAGTTTTTACAAGTCGGTTGTTTTTAAAAACTGCTTCAAAAATTGTTTTTCCATTTGGCTCGTAATAAATTGTTTTTCCGTTTTTTAAACCGTCTTTATAATTTATTTCACTTTCAATTGGACCTTGTGGGTAGTATGTTAACCATTTACCCTCGTGCCTTCCGTTTTTATATGATTCTTGACGTAATATTTGTCCTAATTCGTTATAATATAACCATTTTCCAATTTTTTCATCGTCTTTGTAATTTCCGGTTGTGTTTTGTTTTCCGTTAGAGTACCAAGTATTATATGAACCTTGGTGAATTTTATTAATTATAGTTTCTTCAGATAACATATTGCCGTTAGGAAACCAATAAGTTATTTTACCATCCTGAATGCTGTCTTTGTAAGTTATCTCATATTTCTTTTGTCCATTTTCGTGGTAGCCATTCCAAAGTCCATTCATAATGCCATTTTCGAATGTTCCTTCCATTTTTTTATTGCCGTTTTCATTCCACATTGTCCAAAAGCCGGTTTCTAATCCATTTTCAATATTTCCTTCGTGCTCTTTGTTACCATTTTCGTAATAATATGTAACTTTGCCATTTTTAACTCCATCTTTATAATTAATTTCTTTCCAAACATTTTTATTTCCATACCAATAAGTCCAAAGTCCATCCATTTTACCGTTTACATAATTTCCTTCGTTGCCTTTAACCCCATCGGTTCTCCAGTATGTCCATTTTCCATTTTGAATCTCATTTTCGAAATTTCCTTCTATATCAATTTTACTGTTTTCTAAGTACCATTTTGCTTGTCCATTCTTTTTTCCTTTTTCGAATGTTATTTCCGATTCTTTATTCCCGTTTTGATACCATTTATTATGTACGCCGGTTCTTAAATCAGTTTTAAATTCTCCTTCCATTTTTTTCTTTCCATTGTCGTAGTAAAAAACCCAAATGCCTTCTTTTAAACTGTCTTTTAAGGTTCCTTCCATTTCTTTTTGTCCATTATGGTAGTATGTTATATTTGCACCATTTTCGTAGTTTAACTCCGATTGTAATTTGCCATCATTAAACCAGGTTAACCATTTTCCACTTCTAATTCCATTTGAATAATTTCCTGATTCTTGTTTTTGTCCGTTTTCGAACCAATAATTCCATTCGCCATTTTCTTTTCCGTTTAAAAATGCACCTTTAGATTTTGTTTTTTCATTTGTGTAATATTCCTGAGCAACACCATTTCCTTTATCAACAAGTAGTTTCCCATCATTAGCCCAAAAATTAAGTAATTTATAATCACCATTTTTATCATAAAAAACTTCTTTTTTCTTTTGACCGTTTTCGTACCATGAAGCCCATAAACTATCTTTTGCACCAGTTTTATAATAACCTTTTACGCTTAACTGTCCATTCTCGAACCATTCGTTAAATTCGCCACGTTGTAAGCCATATTTCCATTCGCCCTCATTCTTTTTTTTGCCATTTGGGTAATAAAAAATTACTTTACCATTTACAAATCCATTAATAAAATCGGTTTCTTGTTCTAGTTTTCCATTTTTACTGTAATATTTCCAACGCCCGTATTCGGCACCTTTTAATAAAACTCCCTGGCTCGATATTTTTTTATTTTTGAAATAGTTTACTACAGTATCTTGCGAGTACAATGTTGTAGAAAACGCTAATATTAAAAGCAATAAATAATTTTTCATTTTTGAAATTTTTGTTGAAATTAAAAATTTAATAAACGTAAATTCCAAATTTTAAAAATATAATTTCACAAAATTATTAACTATAAAAAATCTTACTTTAATAATGACAAAACTATTTTAGCTAAAATATTTTTTGGCTAACTTTACAAATTAATAAATTTATGATGGAACAAAAAATAAAAGAGATAAATATATTAGATGATTTTCGTAAAGTTACTACAAGCGAATGGATTAATGCAATTATTAAAGATTTAAAAGGTACCGATTTTGATTCAAAAATGGTATGGAAAACCGCCGAAGGATTTAATTTGAATCCATTTTATAGAAAAGAAGATTTATCTAATCTTGAATTTATAAAATCAGAAAAAAATAAATTTCCAATAGTTAGAGGTTATAAAACCGGAAATAATAACTGGGAAATTACACAAGAAGTTGCTGTTGAAAATGTTGCTGATGCCAATAAACAAGCTGTTAATGCTTTAAAGAATGGAGCAAATAGTATTTCATTTGTTTTAAATAATGATACAACAATATTAAAGAATGGTTTACAGAAACTATTTAAAAATATTGATTTTGAGAAAACGACAATTCGTTTTAACTCCGCTGTTTATATTAAAAATTTATTTGATTTGGTTGTAAATGAATTAAAAATTTTAAAAATCAATTTAAATAAAGTTCATATTGAATTTAATTATGCTCCAATAAATTATTTTTCAATTACAGGAGATATAAAATATATAGAAGACAAACAGCTTTTAAAATATTCTAAATTAATTAAAAATATTTCTGAAAGCTTACCACAATCTAAAGCGATTGGAATAAATGCCTGTGATTTTGCAAATGCCGATTTGTTAATTACTCAAGAGCTTGCATATAGCTTGGCTATTGCTTCTGAATATTTATCAATGTTTTCGGATAAAGATATAGATGTTAAAACAATTGCAAAACAAATAACAATTAATTTTGCTGTTGGCTCTAATTATTTTTTCGAAATAGCAAAACTGCGTTCAGCACGAATACTTTGGGCGAAATTATTAGAGGCATATATTCCAAATAATTCCGAAAATATTCCAACTATTATAAATTGTATTACTACCGATTGGAATAAATCGAGTTACGACATTTACAATAATGTTTTACGTCAAACTACCGAAGCAATGGCTGCAATTATTGGTGGCACTCAATCTCTTACTGTTCGTCCATTTAATTCAGTATTGGGTAAATCTGATGGTTTTTCAAATAACCTTGCTCGTAATTTACAAATAATTCTAAAAGAAGAAGCTCATTTGAATAAAGTTGCAGATATTGCCGGAGGTTCATATTATATCGAAAATTTAACAAATAACCTAATAAATCAGGCTTGGAAATTATTTTTAGAAATTGAAGAAAAAGGTGGGTATATTAAAGCTTTTAAAGATGGATTTATTCAGAATGAAATTAAGAAAGTTCAACAACAGCGGTATTTAGAAATTGCAACTCAGAAAGAAGTTTTGTTGGGGGTTAATCGTTATCCAAATTTTAATGAAAAGACTATAAATTTCGAAAATAACAAAAAACATAATGTTGATAATAATTTTGATGTTGAACCTATAAAAATGTTTCGTGGAGCAGAAGCATTCGAGAAATTACGACACGATACAGAGA
The DNA here is from genome assembly GCA_036171495.1 of Bacteroidales bacterium. Lineage (GTDB taxonomy): Bacteria > Bacteroidota > Bacteroidia > Bacteroidales > GWA2-32-17 > GWA2-32-17. The sequence continues at coordinate 268 of JAVHRE010000415.1, read as the reverse complement.
AATTAAAACAAATTCCAAAAGTATTTCTGTTAACATTTGGTAATTTAGTACAACGAAAAGCCAGAGCTTTTTTTGCAACAAACTTTTTTGGTTGTGCAGGGTTTGAAATTATTGACAATCCAGGATTTAAAAATATTGATGAAGGAATAAATTCAGCATTAAATTCAAAAGCCGAAATAGTTGTAATTTGCAGTTCCGATGACGAATACGTTGAAGCCGTACCTCAAATTACTTCAATTTTAAAAAATAAAACAATTTTAGTTTTAGC
>JAVHRE010000414.1:0-1897 GCA_036171495.1 Bacteroidales bacterium | reverse complement strand
CTCATCATCAACAACAACAGGCGATTCGTTAATTTCGTGGCATTGGAATATTGCCAATTCTCAAATTTCAACTGATTCTATTGTTTCGGTATTTTTTAATTCTGCCGGAAATTTTCCTGTTGTTTTAACTGTAAAATCTTCAAACGGTTGTTCAAATACTTTATCAAACCAAATTGTAGTTAATCCTTTACCGATACCTAATTTTAGCGTTGACGGAACATGTCTTGGAGAAAACAGCTATTTTACAAATTTGACTTTATTTAATGGTAGTTATACATCTTTTTGGAACTTTGGAGACGATAGCATTTCAAATATTATTGACCCGACTCATGTATTTCATAATGTTGGATTTTACAATGTTAAACTAATTTCTACAAGCAATAACGGTTGTGTTGATTCAATAATTAAATCAGTTGAAATAAAACCGGCACCAATTGCAAATTTCGATTTTTCGCCGGTATGTTTGGGTTATTCAACATATTTTTTCGATTTAAGTCAGACTTTACCAATTTTTCCGATTCAGCAGTGGAAATGGAATTTTGGTGATGGAAACATAGACTCCTTATACCAAAACCCAAATCATACATATCATTTAACCGGACCATTTGAAGTACAATTAATTATTAAATCACTTAATGGATGCTACGATACAATAAATAAAAATGTAACGGTTTCGTTGCCGCCAATTGCTGGTTTTATTGGAGATAGTGCTTGTATTGGTACACCTATAAATTTTATTGATACTTCGTATGTATTGTTAGGGAATATAAATAAATGGAACTGGAATTTTGGAAACGGAACAACATCCACAGACTCATTGCCAAATGCAACATACAATAATATAGGGAATTATACTGTTACGCTAACTGTTACTTCAAATGTTGATTGTATTAATTCTGTTTCAAAAGTGATACCTGTTTATTCTAATCCTACTGCTGATTTTGCAAGTTCTGTAAGTCTTGGTGCACCTCCCTTGTCGGTAAATTTTACAAATAGTTCTTTAGATGGTCTTTATTATTTCTGGAATTTTGGTGATAGTGGTCTAAGTCAGTTATATAGCCCAACTTATGTTTATGCCGATACGGGATTATTTTTAGTATGGCTAAAAGTTGAAAACTCTCATGGTTGTTTCGACTCCGCTTATAATTCTATAAGAATTGTTCCCGAAATTTACGATTTGGCATTAATTAATATTGAAACCACAATTAATAATGGGTACTTATCTGATAGCATTACAATTGTAAATCAGGGAACAATGCCAATTACAAACCCGCAATTAATTTTAAATACTAATAAAAATACTCCAATATTAGAAGTTTATCAGGGAACAATATATTCCGGTGAAACTAAAGAGTATAATTTTGTATCGCAAATACCTGTATCAGAAAACAATATACCATCATACGTTTGTGTAAAAGGTTCGTTATCAAATGGAAAAACAGAAATTGATTACACAAATAACGAAGCATGTAAAGTACTTGTTCAAAATCAAACTTTATTAAGTTTATATCCCAATCCAACTGAAACAAAGCTAAATATTAACTTAAATATCAAAGCTACGGGAAATTCAAAACTCGAAATAATTGATAAAATTGGGAGAATAGTTTATTCAAATAACATTAACATGGTTGTTGGTTTTAACCACATCGAAATAGACGTAAGTAAATATGCTAAAGGCAAATACACCATGCGGTTAACAAAATCAGATGAAGAGATAAAAGCCGATTTTGTTAAGTACTAATAGTTGAGTTTCAAATAAAACAGGAACAACTTAAATTTCAAAAATTCTTATTATACCAATTCTTAGGTCAAATTAGTCCATAACTTGTTCCGATTTATCGGAAGGACAATTTGAACTTTAGAATAGCCTGTCCCGAACTTAGCGAAGCGTTCTCAC
>JAVHRE010000413.1:0-1898 GCA_036171495.1 Bacteroidales bacterium | reverse complement strand
GTGGGCATAAAGTGAATAAGAAAATAACAAAAAAAAATTAACTATAAATAATTAATTCTAAATTGAAACTTTTTCGTAGAATAAAATACTTTTTTATACTGCTGATAATCTCTATTTTTTGTGTAAATTGTGCAAAGATTATTCCCCCGTCAGGAGGACCGCAGGATATTACACCTCCCAAAATACTAGAAAGTAATCCCCCAAATAAAACAGTAAATTTTGCTGAAAAAAAAATCACAATGCGATTTGATGAATATGTTCAAATCAATAAGCTTCCTGAGTATTTTAATATCTCTCCACCCTTAAAGAAAAAGCCGGATTTTAAAATAAAAGGTAAAAGTCTTGCAATTAATTTCAACGACACCCTGCAAAGTGCCATAACATATACAATGAGCTTTGGTGATGGGATTGCTGACTTAAATGAAAATAACCCGCTAAAAAATTTTCAATTTATTTTTTCTACAGGTCCGAATCTTGATTCTATGAGCGTTACGGGTAGTGTATTCGATGCCTTTACACTTCAACCTGTTGAGGGTGGATTGGTAATGCTGCATGCTAATCAAAGTGATTCTGCACCTACAAAAAAAACTCCTACATATGTTGAAAAACTAGATAAAAGTGGAAATTTTTCCCTAAACAATTTGAAAAATGGCACATATAAAATCTTTGCCCTAAAAGATGCTAACAATAATATGAAATATGATCTCGCAAATGAAAAATTTGGATTTCTCGATAGTTCGATTCGTATTGGGATAAAAATATCAGAGGTACCCGACACTCTAAAAGACATCAACAAAAAAGATTCCATAGTTCTTAGAAAAATAGCCACTCGCTTTCCCAAAAATATTAAAATTCTGATGTTTGAAAAGGAAAATAAAACACAATATATGACCAACAGCGACAGACCAGAACCGGTAAAATGTGTATTCACGTTCAGCAAATCATTAGATAAAAATCTCATAATTCGACCTCTTAACTTTAAGATGAAAGACAATTGGAATTATTTGGAAAAAAACAAAAAAAACGACACCATTATTTGCTGGATAAAAGACACAATCGTCGGGAACAAAGACTCACTGAAACTTGAATTAAAATATACAAAAATAAGTGCAAAAGGGAAGGCTGAATCGTTTACAGATACTATAATAATGAAAACAAAACCAAAAGCTGAAATTAAAGGAAAAATAAAGCAAAAGCCGAAATTATTTATGAAAATTAATGTTTCAAACAATACGCTTTTGGATAAAAATGTTCCGATATGTTTTGAATTTGGTCATCCATTACTCGCATATGATACAACATTAATAAAATTATATACAATCATGGATTCTGTTGCAACACCTGTTTCGTACATATTCAATGCAGATACCGCTGCAAAAAAACTTATCACGGCATATCCCAGAAAATATACTTTAAACAAAACATGGGATGAGGGAAAAACATATAAGTTAAAATTATTGCCTTGTGCATTTTCTGACATTTATGACTTGTCAAACGACACAATCACATATATTTTTAAAATTCAAAAATTGGAATATTATGGAACACTGGCATTAAAAATGAAAAATGTAAAATCGCCAATAATTGTTCAATGGATGGATACCAAAGAAACGATTTTACGACAAGACTTCATTTCATCTGATAAATTAATTAAATATGACTATCAAAAGCCAATGAAATATAAACTCAAAGTAATTTATGATAACAACAACAATGGTAAATGGGATGCAGGTGAATATTCTAAAAAACTGCAACCGGAAAAAGTTCTCTATTTAAATTCAGAAATCTTAATCCGTTCCAATTGGGATATTGAGCAAGAATGGAAAATAGATTAAGTTTTAAGTAGTGTATGTAAGAAAACTCAGTGTCAGATAAGAAAATGTCAAGAATGAGGCTTT
>JAVHRE010000412.1:0-1903 GCA_036171495.1 Bacteroidales bacterium | reverse complement strand
ACTTAATAACCATAACAAAGTGTCAAAAATAAACTTCTGCGTAAGTCCTAATATATTCAAATAGCAATTTGGGAAAGACAAAATATACTCTCGACCTGAAAATAGATGGAGCTATTGGTAAAGTGAAACTTGTTTTAGAGTAAAGAGACACCTCTAATTCCGAAGCTTCGGAACTTCGGGGCAATATTTAAGAAAAACCAACATTAACTAAAGTTTATTAATTTTGTAAAAAAAGAATTAATGGCTTTCCACAAATCAAATAAAGAGTTTTCAAATAAAACTATTGATATTACAGGTTGTGGAAGTATTTTCCCTGAGATAAAAGAAAAACTTTCAAAAACAACAGTTGGAATTGCAGGTTGTGGCGGACTTGGTTCTAATGCTGCTGTAGCACTTGCACGAGCAGGAGTTGGTAAACTTATAATTGCCGATTTTGATGTGATTGTTGAAAGCAATTTGAATCGTCAATATTTTTTTTACGCACAAATTAGTATGAAAAAATGCCTTGCACTAAAAGAAAATATTATAAGAATAAATCCAAAATGTAATGTTAATGCTATTGATATAGAATTAGATGAAAAAAATATTCCTGAAATTTACAAAAACTGCGATTTAATTATTGAAGCTTTCGACGCTGCCGAAACAAAACTCATGTTTGTTGAAACTATGCTTATTAATTTTCCCGAGAAACCTTTAATTATAGGTTCCGGAGTTGGCGGCTGGGGAAAATTCGAATCAATTAAAATTGAACAATACGATAATATATACATTTGTGGCGATAATACTAACGAGGTTTCGGCACTATATCCTCCAATGGCACCACGAATAGGTATTGTAGCAAATATGCAAGCAAATAAAGCATTAGAAATTTTATTAAATTTTTAATTTATGACAATTACACTTAATAACAATATAGAAAATTTTGATACCGAAACTTTAACAATTACCGAAATATTAGAAATAAAAAATTACACATTTAAAATGTTAGTAACAAAAGTAAATGGCAACTTTATTAAACGCAGTGATTACGAAAAAGTTTTTGTTAAAAACGGCGACAATGTTAGTATTCTTCATCTTATTAGTGGTGGATAATTTTTTTTTAGAATAAGACAATAACTTTGTATTTTTGTAAAATGAAATTTTCGAAAACAACATTATTAAATTTTTTAAAAAATAAGTATTTTTTAACCTTATTGGCTTTTATACTATATATAATAATTTTTAGTCAAAATAATTTAATTGAAAGATTTTCTGCAATTCACGAATTAAACAAATTGCAAACACAAAAGGAATATTATTTAAAAATAATTAAAGAAAATACCGAAAAAATAAAAGAATTACGAACCGATAAAGCTAATCTCGAAAAATTTGCCCGTGAAGAATATTTTATGAAAAAAACCAACGAAGATATTTTTGTTATTGTTAAAAACAAGAATTAATATTATGGCATCTCTAAAAACCATACAAACCGTCATACTGAATTTATTCTGAGCTTGTCGAAGAACAGCATCTTCTTTTCCTTTTAAAACATAGATTCCGAAACAATCCTGTCCTGAACTTGATTCAGGATTGATTCAGGACGGAATGACGTAACAGTTTTTAGAGGTGCCCATTAGCCAATGTTGGAGTTATCTCCAACAATAAAATTGTGAGGTTTTATTTCCTTTGCGAACTCTGCGTAAAATGATTTTTAGAGATACCCTTAAAAAAATGTTACATTCAAAAGGGGACTTCTAATCCCGCCTAAAGCGCATACGCGTCAAGCTAATATATGAAAAAACGATGTATTATATTAACAATAAAGGTAATGCGAAATTATTTATTTCGCTTATAATGGAACTTATATTTATTGTAACTACTCACCCGTATTGTTTTAAATATAATTGTTCAATGTTTAAAAAAG
>JAVHRE010000411.1:0-9906 GCA_036171495.1 Bacteroidales bacterium | reverse complement strand
AAGAAGCAAAAATTTTTGGCGATGTAAATATTATTGCATCATCAGCCGATAAAAATTTTACTTATTATCCTAAAGGATTTAAAATCCCAAATGATGTTGATTATTTGCACATTACTACAAATAACACTATTTATGGAACAGAATTTCGCGAAGACCTTAACTCACCTGTAAACCTTGTTGCCGATATGTCATCCGATTTTTTAAGCCGTCCTGTTGATGTTAGCAAATATGCACTTATTTATGGCGGTGCTCAAAAAAACATTGGTCCTGCTGGTGTAACTGTTGTTATTGTTCGTGAAGATGTTTTAGGAAAAGTTACACGAGTTATTCCATCAATGTTCGATTATCGAACACATATTAAAGATGGTTCAATGTTCAACACTCCACCTGTTTTACCTATTTTTACTTTAAACGAAACATTAAAATGGATTAAAAGCATTGGCGGGTTAACAAAAATTGAAGAATTGAATATAGCTAAAGCAAATTTGCTTTATAATGAAATTGATAGAAACAAAATGTTTGTTGGTACAGTAGAAAAAGAATCGCGTTCAAGAATGAATATCTGCTTTGTTTTAAACGAACAATATAAAGAATTAAGCGATACTTTTATGGAGTTTGCAAAAAGTAAAGGAATGATTGGTATTAAAGGACATCGTTTAGTTGGCGGGTTTAGAGCATCGTGTTATAATGCACTCCCGATTCAATCTGTTCAAGCATTAGTCGAATGTATGCAGGAATTTGAAAAAGCACATTCATAAAATCCAAAATCGTAATTCCTTAATCCTAAATTTTAATTATGACAAAGGTATTAGTAGCAACCGAAAAACCATTTGCAAAAGCTGCAGTTGATGGTATAAGAAAAGTGATTGAAGAAGCTGGTTTTCAATTGGTATTACTCGAAAAATATATCGCTCAAAACGATTTGTTAAAAGCAGTTGCCGACGTTGATGCACTTATAATTAGAAGCGATAAAGCAACAAAAGAAGTTATTGAAGCCGGAAAAAATTTAAAAATAATTGTTCGTGCCGGTGCAGGTTACGATAATGTTGATTTAAATGTTGCAAGCGAAAAAGGAATTGTAGTAATGAATACTCCGGGACAAAATTCAAATGCTGTAGCCGAATTAGCTATTGGCATGATGCTCTTTATGGCTCGTGGAAATTTTAAAGGCATTTCAGGTACCGAATTAAAAGGTAAAAAACTTGGAATTCATGCCTATGGAAACGTTGGTAAAATTGTTGCACAAATTGCAAAAGGTTTTGGAATGCAGGTTTTTGCTTTCGACCCGTTTGTTGCAAAAGAACAAATTGAAAAAGACGGAGTAAAAGTTTTAAATACTGTTGAAGAGCTTTATTCTAATTGCAATTATGTTTCGTTACATATACCTGCAAACGAAAAAACAAAGAATTCAATAAATTTCGTTCTGCTTTCAAAAATGCCAAAAGGTGCTACACTTATTAATACTGCACGAAAAGAAGTAGTTTGCGAAGATTCTCTTAAACGTGTTTTTGCAGCACGCGATGATTTTAAATATATTACCGATATTGCTCCAGCTTGTCATTCTGACTTGTTAGCATTTGAAAATCGTTATTATGCAACTCCTAAAAAACAAGGTGCAGAAACTTCAGAAGCTAATATTAACGCTGGTATTGCAGCAGCAAAACAAATTGTGGGATTTTTCAAAAATGGAATAAAAACTTTTCAGGTTAATAAATAATTGAATTTCTTTAAGGATATTTTTTTTGAATTTGGAATTTGAAATTTGGAATTTATAATTTTATAGTGTTATGGCTATACTAAAAGCATTTAAAGGACTTCGACCACCAAAAGAAATTGCAAAAGAATTAGCTGCACGTCCTTACGATGTGTTAAATTCTAAAGAAGCCCGTGTTGAAGCAAATGGAAATAAATATTCGTTGTTGCATATAACAAAACCTGAAATTGATTTACCCGAAGGAACAGACAACCACGAAGAATCTGTTTATAAAAAAGCAAAAGAAAATTTCGAAAATTTTAAAAAAAACAAATGGCTTGTTCAAGACAAAAGTGAATACCTTTATATATATGCACAAACAATGAACGGTAAAACTCAATACGGAATTGTTGGTTGTGCAGGAGTAGATGATTATTTGAATAATGTAATAAAAAAACACGAACTTACCCGTAAAGATAAAGAAGAAGACCGAATGAAACATGTACGAGTTACAAATGCAAATATGGAACCTGTGTTTTTTTCGTACCGTGCTGTAAAAGAAATTGATGAAATTGTATCAAACATTGTAACAAATCAAAAACCAGAATACGATTTTGTAACTTCAGATGAAGTTGGACATCATTTTTGGGTAATAAACGATTTGTCAACAATTAGCAGGATAATTGAACTTTTTGCAAAAGTACCATGTACTTATGTCGCCGACGGTCATCATAGAACTGCAGCCGCTGCATTGGTAGGAAAAGAAAAACGTTTGCAAAACCCAAATTATAATGGGAGCGAAGAATATAATTATTTTTTAGCAGTACATTTTCCCGACAGTCAGCTTTCAATTATTGATTACAACAGAGTTATAAAAGATTTGAATGGCTTATCTTCTCCACAATTTTTAGATAAAATTAAAATTAATTTTAATGTAGAAGTTAGTGGAACAGAAATATATAAACCTAACAAATTACACAATTTTTCAATGTATTTCGAAGGCAAATGGTATTCTCTTTCGGCAAAACCAAATACCTATAATGATAATAACCCGATTGATGTTTTAGATGTTACTGTTTTAAGTAAATTTATGCTCGACCCGGTTCTAGGAATTAAAGATTTACGTACCGATAAAAGAATTGATTTTGTTGGTGGAATTAGAGGTTTATGCGAATTAAAAAAACGTGTTGATACTGGCGAAATGAAAGTTGCTTTTGCACTTTATCCCGTAAGTATGAAACAACTTTTAGATATTGCAGATTCTGGAAATATTATGCCACCAAAAACTACTTGGTTCGAGCCAAAATTAAGAAGCGGGTTGGTAGTTCATTCATTAGAATAATTTTTTAATTTGCTTGCATTTCACAAATTTACCTTTACAATGACAACAATTAAAGAAAATTTAGAAAAAATCAGAAGCTCAATACCCTCAAATGTAAAACTTGTTGCCGTTTCTAAAACAAAACCAATTGAAGCAATAATAGAAGCTTATAACTGCGGTCAAAAAATATTTGGCGAAAACAGAGCACAGGAAATGCAATTAAAGTACAAAGAAATTAATTTACCAATAGAATGGCACATGCTCGGTCATTTGCAAACTAACAAAATAAAACATATTGCACCTTTTGTAACATTAATTCATTCTGTTGATTCTTATAGTCTTTTAAATGAGATTAATAAAGAAGCTCTGAAAAATAATAGAACTATAAATTGTTTACTTCAGGTATTTATAGCTTCTGAGGAAACTAAATATGGTTTTTCGGAATCAGAAATTTTTGGAATGTTAAATTCTGATGAATTTAAAAATTTACATAATGTTAAAATATTTGGCTTAATGGGTATGGCTACATATACCGACAATAAAAACCAAATAAGAAAAGAATTTAATAGCCTCGTCACCTTATTTAATAAAATGAAATCGGGATTTTACAAAAACAATTCTGAGTTTTGCGAAATATCAATGGGAATGTCGGGCGATTATAAAATTGCAATAGAAGAAGGTAGTACAATGGTTAGAATTGGAACTGCTGTTTTTGGCGAAAGAAATTATACAAAAAATGGTTAAATCCGATAATTAGCAATATATCATTATGATAGATATCGGATTTGACGATTTCAGTTCAATAGAAGTTAAAATTTTAACATTGTTAACAATGTATAGATTTAATTTTTTGTCATGTTGAGTGATTAGCGAAACATCTATCTCTTCATAATGAAATAAATTCTTCATGGAGTTTACCCTGAGCATGAAATAAAGATTCTTCACTCTGTTCAGAATGACAATAAGCGAGGGGTTCAGAATGACATAAAACTATAGTTGGTTACCAATGCCAAAATTTTAACCGTTAGCAGCATAATTGTATTATCAAGTTTTTTAATCCTAATATTAAATAAGGTATAGAATTTTTATCTTTTAAGTTGGTTCAAATACAAAACATCTTTTTTTTTATATTTCAAAATAGGTTTTTGAAAATAATTCAATTAAATTTGTAACGATTTCGGGAAAATAATTTTTAGAAATATTTTTTAAAGCATCTTTCACTTAATTTTCTTTTATTGAAAATAATTTCTTATTGATGATAATTATCTGATTATTAATATTATAACTGTGATAACAATGATTTTCAAAATTAAAATAAAATATTATTTTTCGAAAAATTATATAATTTTTTAAAAAAAAAATAAATAAATAAAAAATAATTGTTATTTTTGCAGAAATACTTAATATTGTAAGAAAATAAATTGAAATACTTATGAATGTTAAATTGTTAAACATCAGCAAATTAGTAATTTTTTCCGTATTAACTGCAACTGCTTTAATGGTAGGTTGTAATGGCGATAACGGAAATGTAGAAAATCAAATCGATGATTCTGTAGCAACTGGAAAGAATCCCGATGAATTTAACAAAGCAAAACAAGTTATTTATGGAATTCCTTCGCCCATAGAAACTGCTATGTTAATGAAAAGAGCAGGAGCAAAGTATAATCAGGATTATTTGAATCCAATTTCTAATCTTGGTAATTATACAACAACAAAAAGCATGGCTTTAAATTTAGGCGTTTATAGCACCGATTTAAGTTTTGCAAGTATGTTCGACCAGTCGCAAGCTTCAATAAAATATCTTTCGGCAACAAAAAAACTTGCCGACGATTTAGGAATTTTAAATGCTATTGATAAAACCATTATTACAAGAATGGAAACCAATATCAATAACCGCGACTCGTTAATGCAGATTATTTCTGAAACTTTTATGAATTCAAATTCATTCTTAAAAGAAAATGACCGTGCCGAAATTGCTGCAATAATTCTTGCTGGTGGTTGGCTCGAAGGCTTATATGTTGGTAGTCAGGTTGCAAAAAATACTGCTTCAAACAAAGAACTTATTGAACGTATTGCCGACCAACGTTTATCACTAAATACTTTAATTAGTTTGATGGGTGAATATAAAGATGACCCAAATGTTAAAGAAGTTCTTCCCGATATGCAACGTTTAAAAGCTATCTTCGATAAAATTCAAACATCATCTTCAAAAATGGAAGTTACCGAAAAAAATGGCAAATCCATTATTTCTTCCAAATCTGAAGTAAAAGTTACTACCGAAGTATTTAACGAAATTTGCAAAACAGTAGCAGAAATTAGAACAAACATTATTAAATAATTGGAAGCCATGAGAAAAATTTTAATTTTATCAGCAGTAACTTTAATAATTGCATCGCTTCCAAGTGTAGCTGATGCTCAATGTAAAAATTTTGCAAAAAAAATATGTAAACTTGAGTTGTTGCCTTATGTCCACGACGGCATTTACAATGCAACAGTTTTATCTGAAGGTGAAACAGCAGAACTTTACAAAACTTTTTATTCCGGTCAGGAATATAGAATAACAATATGTGGAGATGAAACACTTCCTCCAATTCAATTCCAAGTATTAGACGCAGAAAGAAACGTTTTGTACGACAATAAAAAACATCAATTCGCAAAAAGTTTTGATTTTAAGTTAGAGTCCAGTAAACAATTAATTATTGCTATACAGGTTCAAACTTCCGACCAACTTTCCGACCAGATTTTAAGTGGTTGCGTTTCAGTTTTAGTTGGATTTATGAATATAGAAAATACATTAAAACAAAATTAAACAATTAGTATTATTATTAAAAAAGCCGTTAAATTTTTAACGGCTTTTTTATTTTATATCAATCTTTTTTCTAAAAGATACAATCGAATTAGAAAAAATAGATTGATAAATGCCGATTTGCTTTGTGTTTATTCTTTAAAAAGAATATTACAAAAAGCTAAACGGTATTAGTTTGTTTTTTAGATATTTGCCGGTAATGGAATTTTTATCCAAAATAATATCTTCTGGTGTACCACTAATAACAACATTTCCACCGGCTTCGCCGCCACCAGGTCCTAAATCAATAATCCAATCGGCACATTTTATTACATCTAAATTATGTTCAATTACTAATATGCTGTTTCCCTGCAAAATTAATGCTTCAAACGAAGTTAGTAATTTGTTTATATCATGAAAATGTAAGCCGGTTGTAGGTTCGTCAAAAATAAATAACGTTTTATTAGTTGATGTTTTGTCAAGAAAAGTTGCAAGTTTTAATCTTTGCGATTCGCCACCGCTCAGTGTGCTCGACGATTGACCAAGTTTAATATAACCTAATCCAACATTTTGTAAAACTTTTAATTTTTCAACAATTTTATTTTCCGATGAACCTTTTTTAATGCTAAAAAACTCAATTGCATCGTCAACAGTTAAATTTAAGACGTCGAAAATATTTTTTGAGTTATACTCAACTTCAAGAATCTCTGGTTTAAAACGTTTACCTCCACAGCTTTCGCAAACTAAATGCACATCTGCCATAAACTGCATTTCAACTTTTATTAAACCTTCGCCCAAACATTCGTCGCATCTGCCACCATCTACATTAAATGAAAAATGAGATGGTTTAAATCCATTTTGTTTTGATAATTGCTGGTTTGAGAATAAACTTCGTATTTCATCATAAGCCTTAATATAAGTTACAGGATTTGAACGCGATGATTTACCAATTGGGTTTTGGTCAACTAACTCAATACCATTTAGTAAGTGTAAATCGCCTTGAATTTTATCGAAAAAACCGGTTTTTTCAGAAAATCCATTTCCTAAGTGTTTGTTTACAGCTGGGAAAAGAACTTTTTTTACTAAAGTTGATTTTCCTGAACCGCTCACACCTGTAATTACTGTAAAAACATTTAAAGGAATTTTAACATCAATATTTTTAAGATTATTTTCATGTGCACCATTTATTTGTATATAATTTTTCCAAGGTCTTCTGTATGATGGTATTTCAATGCGTTTTTTACCTGTAATATAATCTGCCGTTATGCTCATCTGGCTTTTAAGTAATTCTTGAAAATTACCCTCGAATATTATTTCACCACCATTGCTTCCTGCGCCAGGTCCCATATCAATAATATAATCGGCTGAGTTCATAATTTCTTCGTCGTGTTCAACAACAACAACAGTATTTCCTATATCACATAAATTTTTAAGAACACTTATAAGTCGCAAATTATCAAACGGATGTAGCCCTATACTTGGTTCATCTAAAATATATAACGAACCAACCAAACTACTTCCTATTGATGTTGACAAATTAATTCTTTGTGATTCGCCTCCCGATAGTGTTGATGAATTTCTGTTCAACGTTAAATATCCTAATCCAACATTTTCTAAATATGATAATCGTGCTCTTATTTCTATTAATAAACGATTGGCTATTTTATGCTCATTATCAGTTAATTGCAAGTTGCTAAAAAAAACGGACAACTTATTTACACTCATTAGCGATAGTTCAGTTATTGCTTTACCATTTATTTTTATGTATGATGCTTCAACTTTTAATCGGGAACCTTTACATGTTGGGCATATTGTTTTTCCTCTATATCGGGAGAGCATAACTCTGTATTGGATTTTGTATAAGTTTTCTTCTAAAAACTTAAAAAAATCGTTTATACCATAAAAATATTTATTGCCTTCCCAAAGTAGTTTTTGTTGTTCATTTGTAAGCTCTTTATAAGGTTTGTGAATTGGAAAATTAAATTTATCGGCATTTAATATTAGTTTGTTTTTCCATTCACTCATTACTTCGCCTTTCCAACAATAAACGGCGTCTTCATAAACCGAAAGTGATTTGTTAGGAATAACTATATCTTCATCAATTCCAATAGTTTGACCAAAACCATCACAGGTACTACAAGCCCCTACCGGACTATTAAAACTAAATATATGAACATTTGGTTCCTCGAAATTTATACCATCGGCTTCAAATTTATTTGAGAATTCGTACTCTTTATTTATGTCATCAATTTTAACAATGCATTTTCCACTACCTTCAAAAAATGCTGTTTCAATAGAATCGGCTATCCTATTATAAAAATCTTGCTCATTGTTAATTTCAAACCTGTCAATTAATAGTTTAATGTTTTTTAAACTAATATTTTTTTTGCTTATAACATTTTCAATCTTTTCAATTTTATTATCAATCTCAACTCTTGAGTATCCTTGCTGTAACAACATCGAAAGGTAGTCGTTTGATGAAATGTTATCTTTAGTTTGTAATGGTGTAAGAATAACTGCATTACATCCATGTTTTTGTGTGCTTATAAAACTAATAACATCATTTGTATTATGTTTTTTTACAATCTTTCCGGAAATTGGAGAATAAGTTTTTCCAATTCTTGCATAAAGCAATTTAATGTATTCGTAAATTTCTGTTGATGTTCCAACTGTTGAGCGTGGATTGCTTGTATTTACCTTTTGTTCTATTGCAATAGCTGGTGGAATTCCAGAAATATTATCAACATCGGGTTTAGAAATTTTCCCAAGAAACTGACGTGTATAAGACGAAAGACTCTCAATATAACGTCGTTGTCCTTCGGCAAATAATGTGTCGAATGCTAATGAAGATTTACCTGAGCCAGATAAGCCAGTGATTACTACAAATTTATCTCGAGGAATATTTACGCTTATATTTTTTAAATTATGTTCGCGGGCTCCTTTTATTTCGATAAAATTATTTGAAATTTCTTTTTGATTAGGCATAATATAAAAAAAACAAAGTTAATTTAAAAAAAATACGAAAAAACTTAACTTATTATTTGTTTTATCGTAATAAGCATTATATTTGCAATTATTAACTAATTAAAAGGAGGACTTGCTTATAGATTTTACTTCTACCACGTAATTTTAAAAACAGTGGATATGAAGCAATTAGAAATCACTGATAATGAACTTATTAATGAGTTTATATCAGGAAATAAGCAAGCTATCGAAAAGCTTATTATTCGTCATAAACGTAAGGTTTTTACTTACATTTTAATGATTGTACGCAACCGCGAAGTTGCCGAAGACATCTTTCAGGAAACTTTTATTAAAGTATTCAAATCAATTAACGAAGGCAAATATACCGATGATGGGAGATTTGTTGCATGGATAATGAGAATTGCACACAATTTAATAATAGATAATATACGTCGCGAAAAAAGATTAAAAACCATTTCGAGAGATGATTACGAATACGATATTTTTAATCAACAAAAATATTCCGAAATCCATAAGGAACAATCTGTTATAAAGGAAGAAGTTGAAGCTGATTTGAAAAAAATTGTTGATGAACTTCCCGATGTTCAAAAACAAGTTGTTATTATGAGGCATTTTATGGATATGAGTTTTAAAGAAATTGCCGAAGAAACTGACGTAAGTATTAATACTGCACTTGGTAGAATGCGTTATGCAATTATTAACATGCGTAAAATTATTGACGAAAAAAAGATTAATCTTGTTATAGAATAATATTTTATTTCCGATAAAATATTTTTAAAATTATTACGTTTTATAGGTATTATGAAATTAAAAAATAAAAATGCCTATGTCAAAAAATTCTACTATTTTAATTACATGCGAGAATACTACTTCAAAAAAATTAATCAATGAAGTTATCTGTTTAAATGATATTTTTAATGATTTAGACGAAATTCTCGATAAAGTTTCGGTAAACCCACCGGACGAGCTTGTAAATCGCACAATTAAGATGATACAAGAAATGTAACAAACAAAAGGAACCAAAGGTTCCTTTTTTATTTGCATTAAAATTCTTTTGGAAACTTCTAAATCCCGCCTAAAGCGCATACGCGTCAAGCTAAAAATTAATTTTTAGCTTGAAAC
>JAVHRE010000410.1:1638-9949 GCA_036171495.1 Bacteroidales bacterium | reverse complement strand
ATTGCATTTTTCCAGCCATCAGCATTTTTATCAAGCGAAACGCTGTAAATTGTAAAACCTTTACCGTTTTTAAACTTTTGAGCTTTATATTTATTATATGCAGCAACAACATTGGGATTTTCGTGACGACAAGGTCCGCACCACGAAGCCCAGAAATCTATTAAAACCATTTGTCCTTTTAGCGAACTTAAAGCGATTTCTTTACCATCTGGATTTTTGTATTTAAGTTCGGGCGCTTTGTTTCCTATAGCAGTTCCAACTTGTACTTTTTCTTTTCCTTCAATTTTAAAACCGTAATTCATTACTTTATTTTGATTTTTTGAAATAAAACCAAAAGCAAATATGCTTACTAATGTTATAATTGTTAAAACTTTAACTGTTTTCATTTTATTCATTTTTATGTAAAGTTATAAATTAATTTAATCTTTTAATTTTTGCTCCAAGATTATTTAAACGTTCATCAATATTTTGATAACCACGGTCAATTTGCTCAATGTTATGAATTATACTTTTTCCATTTGCAGACATTGCAGCAATAAGTAAAGCAACTCCTGCACGTATATCTGGCGTTGACATTGTAGTTCCATGCAAAGGGAAACGACGGTCAAGACCAATTACAGTTGCACGATGAGGGTCGCAAAGAATAATTTGTGCACCCATTTCAATAAGTTTATCAACAAAAAACAAACGACTTTCGAACATCTTTTGATGAATTAGAACGCTGCCTTTAGCTTGCGTAGCAATAACTAAAAATACCGACAGTAAATCGGGAGTAAGACCGGGCCATATAGCATCTGCAATTGTCAAAATAGAACCATCAATAAAAGTTTCAATTTCGTAATGTTCTTGATATGGAATAAAAATATCGTCGTTTTGCTTTTCAAGTTTTATGCCAAGTCTTTTAAAAGAATCGGGAATAACTCCAAGGTTCTGATAAGCAACATTTTTAATTGTTATTTCGCTTTGAGTCATGGCAGCCATTCCAATAAAACTGCCAATTTCAATCATGTCGGGCAAAATTTTATGAGTAGTTCCTTTTAACGATGTTACACCTTCAATATTAAGTAAGTTAGAGCCAACACCACTAATTTTTGCTCCCATATTGTTGAGCATAATGCAAAGTTGCTGAACGTAGGGTTCACATGCAGCATTAAAAATTGTAGTTGTTCCCGTAGCTAAAACGGCAGCCATAATGATATTCGCTGTACCGGTAACCGAAGCTTCGTCGAGAAGCATATAGTTACCTTTTAATTTTTTACCTTCAACAGTAAAAAAATTTGTAGATGAATTAAAATTAAAGATCGCTCCTAATTTCTGAAATCCGATAAAATGCGTGTCTAATTTACGTCGTCCAATTTTATCGCCACCGGGTTTAGGGATATAACCAATTCCAAATCTTCCAAGTAAAGGACCAACAATCATAATTGAACCTCTAAGGGCAGTGGCTTGAGCTGCATATTTTTCTGTTTTCAGATAATCAATATTTACATTTTTAGCACAAAAAGAATATTTTCCTTTGTCAATTATTTTTATCTCAACTCCTAAATCTGCGAGTAGTTCAATAAGTTTTGAAACGTCTATAATTTCGGGAATATTTTCAATTATAATTTCATCGGAAGTTAATAGCACGGCGCATAAAACTTGTAATGCCTCGTTTTTAGCACCTTGAGGATAAATATCGCCAGAAAGTTTCTGCTCGCCAATAACTTCAAAAGTTGCCATAACTTTTATCTTTGCTTATAATTATTTTTTTTGAATGGTTTATTTTGTTTAGGTTTTTGATTTTTGAATAATATGTCGCGGGTTTCGTTAAGCCGCACATGATTTTTAACAATTTCGGTTCCTGCAATTTCGTTAATATCGGCAAAAATTTGTTCGTCGCTTACTGCTTCCTTATTCCAAACTAAATAAAGCTTTTTCATGTGGTTTGCAAGCATTTCTAAAAGTATTTCTTTTGATTCGGATTCGGGAAATGTTGCTATTTTTTGAATAAGAGCTTTTGCTATTCCTCCATAATGTTTGTGGCGAATATTATTTGAGGGATAAGGTAAAGGTTTTGGCTTTCGGGATAAATCTTCGGGCTTAATAATTTCGCAAGGATAATCAATATCAAGTTGAAAATTTGACATTTGAGCCAGATGATTCCATAGCTTTGTTTTAAATTCGGAACTTTCGCGTAACGATGGTGTTAAGTTAGCCATAACGTTAATTGTGGCTTTTGCCATTCGATTACGGTCGTCGCGAGATTCAACTTGTACAATATAATCTACCATGTCTTGAATATTTCTTCCATATTCTGGTAAAATTATTTTTTTTCGCTGTGTGTTGTAATGTTCTGAAAGTTCCATATTTAATATTGATTTTTATTTATCGTACTCTGTTAATGTTATACGTTTATTAATACATTGTCAAACTATTGTGTTACAATTGTGTGAGCATTGTTTTTCTTACTTCTAACTTTTTACTTCTAACTTTTTACTTTGTTCAATGTTTTAGTTTATATTACTTTAAGTTTTGCAAATTTCAACAATAATTGTTTTTCACCGCTAATATCAAAGTTAATAAGTGCTTTAGTATTTGAATTTTCGCCTTCCACTCTAATAACTATTCCTTTACCAAACCTATTGTGAATAACTGTTGCACCTTCAATAATATCAAATGTTTCTATATTATTTTCAGATAAATAATTTTTTTGTTTGGCGATGTTCAAATGTACTAATTTTTTTTCTTTTAAATTAATTTTTATTTCAGGTTTAAACATTTCGCTTTTTAGCAGTGTGTCTTTTTTGTTGAATTTGTCATTATAAGATGATGGTTTATTTTCTTCATCAATTTCAATTGGAAGGTCAAGATAATTTTTATCTATTTCGCTTATAAAACCACTTGGCTGGCATATCACAGGCTTTCCCCAACGATAACGATTTTCGGCAAAGGAGATGTTTGCAATTTTTTTTGCACGTGTTAAAGCAACATAAAATAAACGGCGTTCTTCTTCAATATTTTCGGGTGCAACTCCGTTAAAATACAATGGAAAAAGTTCGTGTTCGGCACCAACAATAAACACGCAATTAAATTCTAATCCTTTAGCCGAGTGAACCGTCATAAGTGCAACACGGTCTTTAATTTCTTTGTCGTCTTCGGTGTCGAAATCAGTTAAAAGCGAAACGTTTTCGAGATAATTTTCGAGCAATACTTTAGCTTCCGAATTTTCGGCATGTGTAGAATCACAAAAATCTTTAATACCATTTAACAATTCTTCTACATTTTGTTTGCGAGTAATGCCTTCCTGCGATTTCTCGGCTTCGAAGTCGCGTAAAATTCCCGTATGACTTACAACATAATTTGTAAACTCAAATGCGTCTATTTCAATGGCTTGAGCGCTAAAATGTTCGAGCAAACTTTTAAAATTCACAAGTTTTGTAATTGTGCTTTGATTTATTTCACTTTTAAGAATGTTTTGATTTGTTATAGTATTCCATAAACTTAAATTGTTCGATATTGCAATTGTTTCAATTTTGTCGAGTGTAGTTTTGCCAATTCCACGTGCAGGGTAATTAATTATTCGCTTAAATGCTTCATCATCATTATGATTAATAACTAATCGTAAATATGCAATAACGTCTTTAATTTCTTTACGTTGATAAAACGATAATCCTCCATAAACTTTATAAGGTATGGCACTTCGGCGAAACGATTCTTCAAAAATTCTTGATTGTGCATTTATACGATACAAAATAACAAAATCGCTAAAGGTAAAATTATGTTCAGATTTGTATTCCTTAAGCAAGTTTGCGACCATAAATCCTTCTTCGGTATCGGTAAAAGCCTTTTGAACTTTAATTTTATCGCCTTCTTCGTTATCGCTCCATATTGTTTTGGGAATTCTGTTGCGGTTACGGTTTATAAGGCTATTTGCTGCTTCAACAATATTTTTTGTTGAACGATAATTTTGTTCGAGTTTATATAACTTAAAATCGGGATAATCTTTTTTAAAATTTAAAATATTCTCAATTTTTGCACCTCTAAACGAATAAATACTTTGCGAGTCGTCGCCAACAACTGATATATTTTGATGAAAAGCACATAACTTTTTGATGATTAAATATTGAGCATAGTTAGTATCCTGATATTCATCAACTAACAAGTATTGAAAATGTTTCTGATATTTTTCGGCAATATCATCATTATCACGAAATAATAAGTTGGTATATAAAAGTAAATCGTCAAAATCCATTACATCAGACGTTTTAAGCCTGCTTTGATAAATAGAATAAATTTTCCCGATTTCGGGTTTCCGCGATTTAATATCTTGTTCCTGAATAATAGGGTTATTAATATAATTTAAAAAAGTTACAAGATTATTTTTTGCCATGCTAATGCGTCCGTGAACATCAGAAGATTTGTATTGCTTATCGTCTAATTTAAGCTCTTTAATAATAGTTTTTAACTGATTTCGCGAATCGTTAGAGTCGTATATGGTAAATTTTGGTGAAAAGTCAATTCTGTTAGCTTCGGAACGTAAAATTTTTGCAAAAATGCTATGAAAAGTTCCCATCCAAAGGTATCGCGAATTTTCAAAACCGACTAATGAAACAATTCTTTCTTTCATTTCTTTAGCGGCTTTGTTAGTAAACGTTAATGCCATTATATTTCCTGCAAAAACCCCTTGTTGCAATAAATATGCAATACGGTATGTAAGAACCCGGGTTTTCCCAGAACCGGCTCCAGCAATAATTAGGTTTGGTCCTTTAAAGTTTACAACAGCCTCGCGTTGTGCGAAGTTTAATTCGTTTAAAAAGTTTTTCACTAAAATAATTTGGAATGAGATTGCAAAATTAATGAACTATTTTTCAAAAACCGAATAAATTTGAGAGATTGTGAAAAATAAATGAAAAATTAATCTATTATCTAAAGCAATCTACTCGAACTTGAGCTTCTTACGGGTAAATATTTTAACGAAATTTCAAAACCACCTCTGCCTTTACTAACGTATGTAAGTGATGAAATATTTACATCGTAGCTAATACCAAAAGCTAATTGCCCAAGCTCGGTTTGTGCAGCAATAACAACAGCATCGCTACCTCGTAAAAACCCTCCAAGACTAATTGTTCGCGATAAAAGATAATCGGTATATTTCGACGATTCCTGTAATTTGTATTTAATAAAAGTACCTACATAAATCATTTTTGATGGTCCCTGCATTTGATAAATAAACAATGGCGAAACTTGCATATTAGTATTTTCAATTCCATAAGAACCTGTAAAATGAAACAAATATCTTAATGAACGTTTATCGGCAAACTGATAAAATCCTGTTCTTGGGCTATTTACATGAAAAACGGAAACACCAGCTTGAGCTCCAAACATATCATTAGAAGATAAAGTGCGTTGACCTTTTCCGTAGCTCCATTGAATACCAGTACCAAAATCGCCATTAAAAAAGTTTTGATTAGAAAAATTTTCACGAGATGGCAAATTAGGGTCGTAAACTAAACCATTATATTGATTTCCCCATGTTAAATCGTTTACGTTTATTTTTCGCTGAACAAAACCACCCGATAGCCCTGCTGAAAGTGATTGGTTTTTAGAAAGCAAAACTTTTCCGGCAAGGCACAATGTTATTTGTGTAGTAGAAAGTCGTCCATCGCCTGCCATATCATTTGTTATACTCAATCCTGTTCCTAAAGAAGAACCAGTATTTCCGTTTGACAAAAACCTATAATCGAAGCTTCCGGCAATTGTTCTGAACGGTGCTGTAACACTTCTCCATTGTAAACGATAATTTGCTGTAGCCCGCATATCATATTGTGCGCCAGCATTTGCAGGGTTTAATAAAAGTGGTGCTTCGTTTGGTTGAGAAAAGAAAAGGTCTTGCCCAAACATAAATAATGGAGCAGTTAAAAATGCAATTACAGAAATAGTTTTAAATCGAACATTATAAATCGTTAATCGTAAATTGTTCATTGTTTTAAATTTTAAATTGTTTATTGTTATACAATTGTTAATACATTGTCATAAAATTATTTATAGTTCATCGTTTTTAATGACAAGGGGGCATGCCCCCTTGTCTGCACATACCACCTGACCTATTATGAAGTTCCCTGTCAGGTCGTAAGTTTAATACCCAATAGGTGCTTCGCAACCTATCGGGTTTTAAAAAAATCCGAGCATCCTTTAATCTTATAAATCCTAGTTCAGACATTTTTATCTCATTAATGTTATATTACCTTTAGTTTCTGCTTTCGCATTGTTAAAGTACACTGTTTTTAAGTAATAAACAAAAACATCGGTATCTAATGGTTTTCCTCTAAAACTTCCGTCCCAGCCAATATCGGGGTCATTAGTTTCAAAAACTTTTTCGCCCCATCGGTTAAATATTTTAAATTCCATTGATTTAACGCATTTTCCATATACATAAAGAACATCATTTTCGCCATCATCATTAGGACTAAAACCCGAAGGAACAAACACTTCCCCACACTCTTTATCAATTGTAATATTTACACAAGCTGTATCGCTACAATTAAATGTATTTGTGCCAATAACACAATACTCAACAGCGTAATTTGGTTGAACTAATGGCGAAGCACAATCAACACAAGATAAATCGTTAATTGGACTCCAATTGTAAGTGTTAGCACCTGAAGCATTTAATTGTATGTTTTGTCCAATTATTAAAGTTGTGTCATGCGTAAGAGTGATAATTGGTTTTGGGTTAACAATTAAAGCAAAAGTGGTTGTATCAAAACAAATTGTAGATTGAGCTATTAATGTGTATAAATATGTTGAAGCAGAGTCGGGTGTAACAGTCAGTGTTGAGATTGTAACATTACCAGGTTCCCATAAATAATTTGTACCACCAGATGCTTGCAAACTTATAGTTTCGCCGTAACAAATTGGACTAATTCCTGTAATATAAGCAATTGGTAAAGTATCCACTGTTATTACAAATGTTACTGAATAATGACAAGAATTTGTATCTGTGCTAATTACGTTATAAATTGTGGTATCTTCAGGTGATAAAATTACCGAACTACCCGTTAAGTTAACAGGCAACCACAAATACGAAGCTGTTGTATCGAACTGATTTACAACACTTATTGGAATGCTTTCTCCAAAACACATTGGTTTGTTGCCATAAATATTGAAAGTTGGCAACGGATATACTGTAAGCGTAACATAAGCTGTATCTTTACATTGATAAATTGAAGTTCCTATTAGTGAATAATTGGTTGTAGAATCGGGTGATAACATAACAATTGGATTAGTTGAGAAGCTATTTGGATTATACCAACTATATGTTATTGCACCGTGTCCATATAAAGTTGTGCTATCGTGTAAACAAATTGCAGGATTAGATGGAGTGATAGAAACATCAATTGTAGGGTAAACTAAAATAAAAGTGTTTGCGGTATCTTTACAACCATCAACTGAAGTTCCAATTACACTATAAGAATAAGTTGTATCGGAAACAGCAGGATGAAATGCAAAAGCAGAATCTGTAATATTTCCAGGTGTCCACAAATACGTTGCCGGAATAGAACTTGAAGCAATAACGTTTATTGTTTGGTAAGGACAAATAAAATATGCAGGGTTAAGAGTTAATACTGGTTTAGGCATTATATAAACAGTCATTGTATCGAAATTTTTACAACCATTTACGCTATCTATTGCATAAGAAATATATGTATAAGTATATCCGGTTGAATTGGGAAATAATGTAACTGTTGAATTATGAATTGTATCTGGAATAAGCCAGAAAATATCAGATGGTAAATCGGTAGTTGCATTTATGGTTATTGAATCGCCATAACAAATTGAAGTAGATGGTGTAATAGTAAATTGTGGCAACGGATTAACATAAACCGAAGTAGAATCAAAGTTTTTACAACTATTTACAATGTCGGTTACTTGCACGTTGTAATTATATGTCTGACTTGGGTTTAGTGGACTTACTGTTAATGTTGAGTCGTTTGTATTTGTTGGGGTCCATAAATATATTGATGGTAAATTGCTGTTTACAACCAATGTTATTGAGTCGTGCAAACAAATTGCAGAAGGTGCTGTAATTGTTAGTTGAGGCAACGCATTAACATAAACTGTTGTTGATGTATCGTTTTTACAACCATTTACAGTATCGGTAACCAAAACACTATAATTATATATTTGACTTGCAGTATCGGGACTTACAGTTAATGTTGAGTCGGATGTATTTGTTGGTGTCCATAAATATATTGATGGTAAATTGCTGTTTATAACCAATGTTATTGAGTCGTGCAAACAAATTGCAGAAGGTGCTGTAATTGTTAGT
>JAVHRE010000410.1:0-1538 GCA_036171495.1 Bacteroidales bacterium | reverse complement strand
AACCAATGTTATTGAGTCGTGCAAACAAATTGCAGAAGGTGCTGTAATTGTTAGTTGAGGCAACGCATTAACATAAACTGTTGTTGATGTATCGTTTTTACAACCATTTACAGTATCGGTAACCAAAACACTATAATTATATATTTGACTTGCAGTATCGGGACTTACAGTTAATGTTGAGTCGGATGTATTTGTTGGTGTCCATAAATATATTGATGGTAAATTGCTGTTTATAACCAATGTTATTGAGTCGTGCAAACAAATTGCAGAAGGTGCTGTAATTGTTAATTGAGGCAACGGATTTATATAAACTGATGTTGATGTATCGCTTTTACAACCGTTTACTGTGTCGGTTACTACAACATTATAAGTATAAAGTTGACTTGGAGGTGCAGGACTTACAGTTAATGTTGAATCGGTTGTATTTGTTGGGGTCCATAAGTACGTAGCGGGTAAATCGCTGGTTACAACGAATGTAACAGAATTGAGTAAACAAATTGCAGTTGGTTGTGTTATTGTAAGCTGCGGTAATTGATTAACATTAACTGTTGCAGTTACCGAATTCTGACAACCCATGTAATCAGTGGCTAAAATAGTGTAATTAGTATTTACATTTGGTGATGACAACAATGTGTCATTTGTTATATTTGATGGAGACCATAAATATGTGGCTGATAATCCACCTGATGCGACAAGGGTTGCAGTATCATTTAAACAAATAGCAGTTGTTGAAGGAGCAATAGTTATTATTGGTTTTACACATTTATCAAACTTTGCAAAAAAACCATCGGGAGAAGTTGCTATAGTTTCATCAAAATATGCTGGTACACCAGGATCAACTGTATATAAAATACCTGAGATCATATCACCACAAGCCCAAAGCCAGTTATTGTCGGCAAAAACACCTCTTACATCAGACGATGTCCATTTTGTTGACCATTGCAAAATTCCTGATTTTGTAAATTGAGCTAACATTCCATTACCAGATGAATTGTTAAAATATGAACCATCATTTGGATTTAAATATGGAAAAGTTGCTGTAGTAGAAGATGTGTTACCACCGAGCCAAATGCGATAATTGTCTAAAGTAATTTTATTAACTCTTTCGTTGCCATTGCCACCAAATAAAGTACTCCAAACTAATTGATTTTGGGTATTCCATTTTAATAGTAGAATATCATTACCTCCATTTTGAGTGTTATCAAAATAATTACCAACTCCAGGGTCAACAAGAGTTAAATTTGTAGTAGTAGTTCCATTAACTAAACCAACCGCTGCAAACATATTTTGATTATCGGCAGCTAATTCCCCGCCCATAATTCCTGTAGGAGTTTCATCGCCATCGCCACCAAAATATGTACCCCATATTTTTGCATTGGTTGTTGTATTGTATGAAACTAAAAACAAATCTCTTGGACCTCTTAATGAACTTTGATTATAAGCACCGGACAAATTTAGCACAAAATTATTTGCTATATCAGAAGTTGTTGCACCTATTAAATATATAGCATTATTAAATAATGCTATAGAAGGGTTAT
>JAVHRE010000409.1:0-1927 GCA_036171495.1 Bacteroidales bacterium | reverse complement strand
TGTTAAAATTCTTCCCGGTAAAAATATAGAATTTTTCTTGCCAATCATTAAATAGCATACATTTGTTCTTTACAAATAAATGTCCATTTGGGAAAAACATCCTAATAAAAAATAATCGCTATTTGCGAAAACATTACATTTACCAACGTGTGAGCAGTATAAATTTCAAAAACTTATTTTTTAAACATTCCAAAATATTTTATGCAGCGTATTTTCATAATTTTATTGATCGCTTGTTTCGCTTTTGCAGGATGTGATCAGAGAGAAAAAATAACATCTGCCATAATTTTCGGTACAATTAAAAATAACACGGAAAAATATATTATTCTTAAAAATGAAACAATCACAGATACCATTAAGCTTGGTACACACAACATATTCCAGAAACAAATTTCAATTCAGTCTCCTGAATATTTTGTATTGAAATATGGCGATGAAATTATTACCATATATCTTAAGCCTGGAGACAATATTAAGCTAAGTTGCAATGCTAAAAATGTACATGAAACTATTAAATTTTATGGAGCAAGAACCCTTGAAAATAATTTATTAACTGAAAAATTTAATTACAACGAAAAACATCCTGCCTTGATTGATTTTACAGGTCTTAATGAAAATTCGTTCAATAAAAAAAATGATTCAGTGTATAACTTAAATATGGAATTTATAAAAAGATACAAACAAGAAAATAAAGAGTCTGATGCATATTTCATTCATATTGAAGAGGCTAAATGTTTGTATTTATGGGCAGAAACGAATATAGCATATGAAGCAGCATATAATAGTTATTTGAAAAAAGGAAACCAAAACTTAAGTGAAAAATTTAAAAATAAATTAAAAATAATAAATTTTAATGACAGTACGTTAACTGATATTTTTGAATATCGTGCATTTATTGAATCCTATTTGAACGTAGAAGCAGGAAAGCTTACAAATAATTTTGAAGCTGCCGGTGATTTAGATTTTTTTAATAATAAAATAAATATATTACTAAAAATTGTAACAGATAAAAAAGTTAGAAACCGCTTGTTTAGTGACTATTTTAGAGACCATATCAAAATATTCGGAATAAATGGGTTAGAACCTCTTTACACAAAGTTTAAAAAGGAATGCAGCAATCAAAAATTTAAAGCTGAAGTAAAATCTTTGTACGACAAATGGACACGCATTGCTCCCGGTAATAAAGCAATCGATTTTTCGTTACCTGATATTAATGGTAAAACCTATTCTCTTGCTGATTTTAAAGGCAAATTTGTGTATATTGATGTGTGGGCAACATGGTGTGCGCCATGCAGAAGAGAAATTCCATTCATGCAAAAACTTCATGCAGCATATAAGAATAATGACACCGTTCTTGTAAGCATTTCTATTGATGAATCCATTGATGCATGGAAAAAAATGTCTGAAATTGAAAACCCACAATGGTTACAATTGCATGCCGATAATAAATCAACAATATTAGATGATTATTTAATTTCATCTATCCCACGTTTTATACTGATCGATAATAATGGTTTTATCATAGATGCACAGGCACCTGCAGCATCGGTAAAAATTAAAAAATTGAGTCCACTCCGAAAAGTCCAAAAAATATTTTCCAGCGATTTTTTGCCCTTGATCCCTGAAGGGAAATCGCTGAAAATCAGTGTGCCTTTAAAGTCCCCTTTAGGGGATTTAGGGGTTAAAAGACTTTTCGGAGTGGACTCAAAATTATTACTTGAAAAAAGAAAATTAAGATATAGTCAATTTTTAAAATGAATATCCACCTCCTAAAAGGTGGCTTTGGAAATAAACACATAGGACTCTTCGAAAACTTAACACAATTTGCACGAATTTGCACGAAGATATTATTAAACAGGTTAACCTATATCTCAGATTCTTGCTATAATTAATCGACGTTGTCTGTCTTTCTTAATCATATTAAATA